>CAYHEN010000017.1:0-15243 GCA_964355745.1 Candidatus Woesearchaeota archaeon | reverse complement strand
CGTTTATGCATTGTGGCAACGACGTTGCTCGGGTAATTAAGCAGCTTGGTAAAGATTATTTTACTCCAGTTGCAGGTCTGAATAAGATTACCCCGACTGGTCCCGTTAAGATTGGTGTTTTGAATAATCAGGTTACTGTTATTCAGAACCCATTTAAGACGAAGACTCGGTATACTTTGGGTTACAGAGGTTCAGATTATCTGCATGCGGGATTTATTTATTGTCCTTATATTCCGCTATTCAGTACTCCATCTCTATCTACCAGTGATCTTATCACGCAGAAGGGCTTCCTTAGCTCAGCTGCATTTAAGACCATCAATGCTGGTATGTTCACTTATGGGGATATTAGCAACCTCCAGACTGGTTATGTGGTTGGTAGTTAATCAGTAGAAAATTGTAGTATAGGATAAGGAGTAGGCAGGAAGGATCAGGCCCAGCGAAAAGGATATCCATAAGGCCAGCCTACTCCTTTTCTTTTTGTTAAAAAAATATGGGACCAATAGTTCGAAGAGTTCGTTCACTTCAAGACCAAACTTTAAGAACAGGATTTGGAATGTATAATCTTGTTAGAGGAGAGGTGTTTGAAGGAAAATTTAAGAGTGAATCAAATTTACAAGCATTAATTTTTATAGGATTAATTGAATTAGCTATAAATTCTCCTATTAAAAAAGAAATTCCAATAATTTTACCAAGTTCAATTCCTGAACTTACACTAGTTTTAGAAGAGGCAATAGGCCAGAATGTTATAATAGAAAATATTACTAGTTATGAAATTGATATAACTATGTTCGATGGAGAAGGAAAAGAGATTCCTCTTTCTTCTAATATTGATAAATTCAAGAGAGTTTAAAATGGCAGTACTTCCTCTAACAATTTTATCAGATACTAATAAGCAAAAATATATAGATTGGGTTAAAGCTGAGTTTCAACCTAGAACTTTAGCAACCCCAGATGCTACGTTAAAACAACTTTTAGATAATGCTGTTCGTTATTGGAATACACATTCTGCTTATAAAATTTCCCAAATGGTAAATTATAATGGGCAAACAAGATTGCAATTAAATGCATCATTTAAAGAAGTTGCTCAGGTTTATCCTAATAAAACTGCTAACTGGATTTGGAATGAATTTCCTACTTGGTCGTTGGCGGGAATTGCAGTATTAGATAATATAAGAACAGATCTTATTTTAGCAACTGAAGCATTTAAAGCATTTAATATATATGTAGGAGCTAATTTTAGATATTGGTTTGCAGCAAATCATGATTCTCCTTCTACTGGGGGATACCTATACACAAGAAATGTTCCTTCGGGAACGAGTGCATTTTATGTTATAGGAACTAAAAGAATTCTTCCTACGGATGATATTGATAGTCAGCATATAAATAATTGGTTATTATATTATTTTAAAGCATTAGTTAAACAAACTGAGGGGCATGCAATTCGGGCTGCCCAAATTGTAGTTCCTGGTATAGACGGCCAGGCCTTGTACAATGAGGGTAAACAAGAGCAGACTGATTTGCAAACCTCATTAAAGAAAGAGGCGATGTGGGTTAGTTTCCCAAAGCGTCAGTAATATTAAATAGGAGAATAATTAAAATGGAGACATCTACCGATGATCCTGGAGGGAGTACTTCAGAGGATTATACTAGAAATTCTAAAAGATCCAATAGGATCAGTTATACAAATTGCAACCATAATTTGCAGTTTGGTTATATCATATCTATTTTCAAAAAAAGGTACCGAAAGATATGGTTATTTGTTAAGCTTTTTAACTCTTCCAGTTTTTGCAACATTAGAGTATTGGTACGAGGAGTGGGTATATTTTATCCTCAATCCGATTTATTTGGGCATTTTTTGGATCGGGCTTAGAAACCATTGGAGAAAAAATGAGAAATCAGCAAATTAGTTTACTGGAAAGTTTGGTTAAAATTCCTGGACCTTCTGGTTTTGAAGAAAAAATAGCTGATTTTATTAAAAAAGAATTACTTAAATATCTTCCTCCTTCTTGTGTTAAAATTGATTTTCAAAATAATGTTGTTGGAATTATAAAAGGAACTTCTAACAAAGTAGTAATGTTGGATGCTCATCTTGACCAGATTGGATTTATTGTAAATAATGTTACTAAAGAAGGATTAATAAATATTCAATATATTGGAGGGGGAGATACTTCTATATTAAGTGCAAGAGAACTTGTTATACTTGCAGCTAAAAATAGTATAAATGCAGTTGTTAATAGAAAACATTCTCATTTAGTTAAAGATGAAGATGATATTCAAATAACTGAAATGCGGGATGCTGTTGTTGATATTGGGATTCGCAAAAGAGCAAAAGTATTATCTTCTGTTAAAATTGGAGATCCAGTTGTTTACAAACCTTCATTTAATCATTTAATGGAAAGTTATTTTTCTGGTTATGGGTTTGATGACAGATCGGGTTGTTATATTCTGTTGGAAATTATAAAAGAAATAATTAAATCCAAAGAAAAACCAGTACCTACTTTGGTATTTGTATTTTCTTCACAAGAAGAAGTTTATGGAAATAAATGTAAACCTCTACTTAAAAAGCATCATCCTGATTTATTTATTGAATTGGATGTTACTTTTGCCACCGATTGTGGAACAGATGAATTTTTAGATACTGAAGTAGGATCTTGTGAATTAAATAAGGGATTGGTTATTTATAAAGGTGTGGGAATTGATAGAGAATATGCAAAATTGATGGAATCAACTGCTAGAACTAGTAAAATAAAAATTCAATTTCAAGCTTCCGGTGGTCAAATAGGATATACAACTGATTATGTGAGTTCAGAAGAGAAGGGAATCCGGGTGTTAATAATGGGAATTCCTCTCAGGAATATGCATTCTCCTACAGAAATTATTAATTTGAATGATTTAAATAATGGGGCTCAACTAATTACAAGATTTTTACGACACAGAAATATAATTGCTCCCCTAGAAAAATAATATGAATATCCAGCAATTAATAGAAGCAAATCTGCAACAATTAAAAAACAAGCAACAATCCATCGTACGATTGTTTCCTGATTTTTTTACTAATCCCATAAAAGTTCCTGGCATTATATCCAAGGGAGGTTTGCGGATGATAAAAGCCTCTAAGGATACGTGGACCTTCAAAGTTCACTCGGGATCAGAAGACGATAAGTGGTACGAGGTAAACATTAGGTGGAAGAATATAGTTCCAGAAATACAGAGAGCAGTTGCAGACAGAAGGAATTGGAACAAGACCAAATCTAAGGTAGACCTAAAGAAAGTAGCTGCACAGGTATTTAGCAAAGCGGACGTGGAGTTGAATTGCTCTTGTCCCGCGGATTTGTATTGGGGAAAACATTATATTCGTAGTCAAGATAAATACAGAGCCAAATATGGCGAACAAGAAAATAGACCTCCAGATATTAGAAACCCCAAACAATATGGAGCATACTGCAAACATATTGAAGCTTTGATGAAGACCTTGTCATTTTACAAAGGGACAATGGCAAACTGGATTAAGAAGAATTATGGAACTGTAATTGCAAAAGAAGAGGAAAAGGCAGCTAAAAAGGCTGGTAAGTATGCTGCTATTGGTAAGGCTTTAGGAAAAAGAAAAGCTAAGGAATCAATTCAAGAAGCAGTTGCTGCTTTATCGGATATAGAATTAGAGGTTAAGAACGAGTACAAAGATAGATTAAATAAATCTTTAGTTCCTGCAACTAATATAGGATGGAATGTTGATAAAGAAGTAGGTTGGTTAAAATTTTGGCTACTTACTGATGGAACTGTTATTCCAATAAAAGAAACTCATGATGAATTAATTATAAATGACTATGGTGTTTGGGGTTCTCTTCATGATGCTGGAGCAATATCAGGATATTTTGATAAATTTAGAGAAGAATTAGGAGTCCGTGGAATTGATAAGCATCCAACTTCTCAGCAAACTGAAAAATTGAAAAAATTATATAGGGAGTATCATTCCAAAAGCCTTTATTTAGATATGTGGGACAGTTTTCGATCAGAAATAAAGTCGGAGGATCATCTTGAATATCTTCTTACTTATGGAAAAGAAGAGACATGGGAATCCATCAAAGAAAGTATGGAAGATTTTGAAGAAGAAGCAAAAAGAATTTATGGCAGTAATTCTGAATTGGTGTCCGACCCTCCGGATGAAGATTATCCTCCGGGAGAATGGTATCGATTTTGGATTTTGACAGATGGAACAATTATTCCTTCTCCTAAATCTCATATATATGTTCCTTTAAAATTAGGAACTCATGTAGCTCATTTTATTAAAATTGGTATGCTGAGAGGATTGATTGTTGCGGGAAAAGATTTAGATATTCATGTTTATAAAAATATCACAGAGAAGCAAAGAGAATCTTTATTGAAATTGTATAGTAAATTTTCTGTTAAAAAAGTTTATTTAGACATTGAAGATGATGATAAAATTTTTAATTTTGATGTGAAATCTTCAGAACAATTAGAGTATGTTTTACAATATGGTCCTTATGAAGAAGTGGAAGAATCAATATTAAACGAAGCAGGAAAAATTTCTCCTTTTGGAACTGAAGAAGAGGTTCAGGCTGTTCTTGATGGGAGGAAAACGATAGTCTTTTTATATCAAGTATCAGAAGAAACAAAGAAAGCAAATAGGAATCCAGATCTTAGAAGTTATGTATTTGATCAACATGTTATCTTTTTTAGAAAGGATAAACAGGAGGAAGGAATTTCCAGATCAAAAGAAGTAGAGAAGATAGTAAGAAATACAAATATAGCTGGTTTTGCTACAAGAGAGCAAATGATTCGTTTGGGACAATTATTTGATTACTCCGATGAGGATATTGATGTATTTTTGAAAAGAGTAGGTTATGAAGGATTATTAAAAGAAGATGTTTCTAAAATTTCCGATCCCAAATTAAGAAAAATATTTATGGATGATAAAATTGAGGATTTACAAAGTAAAATTAGTATACTTAATAAATTGGCAAAAGGAATGCAAAAAAGTTTGCAGCTTTCAATGATTAATTCTAAAATTGATGCTTATGAAAAAGAAATTGCAAATCTAAAGAAAAATTTGGGGGAGTCTAGGCAATTAAATGAATGGGAAGCCGATTTTCCAGAAAAAGAAGAATGGTTTGAAAAAAGAACTAAGCAACATATTTATTTAGTTCGAAAAGCTGCAAATGAAATAGTAAGAAAATATCCAGAATTTAAAGAATTAATTCAAAGAGTTCAACATCATGATGAAACTAAATTTGAAGAACCAGAAAGAACTCCTTATGTTTATTTAACTTGGGATAAGAAAATTGAGAAAGAAACCGGCAAAAAAGCAAAAGCAACTCCAGAATCTCTAGAAGCAACCTATCATCATGTTATTCATAATGCGCATCATCCAGAGTATTATGTTAAGAATCGAGAGGAAATTGATTTTCAAAAAGAAGATAGAGATAGTTTAGAAAGAGCAATTGATGTTTCTGCAATGCCGGATTTAGCTGTTGCTGAACTTGTTGCTGATTGGGCAGCTATGTCAGAAGAATTGGGAACCAGTCTTCGTGGTTGGTATGAAAGCAAGAAAGATAAAAGATGGAAATTTTCTCAGCATCAGGAGGAGCTTATTGATAAATTATTAAAACTATTTAAGGAATAAAAATGACCAAGGATCAAAATTTAAATTATTCTGAATTAGGAGTTCCTGTATTTTTAATGGATGCTCCTCAGAATTATAATACAACTGAAGCCAACAATATTTGGATGGAAGATTATGGCGAGGAAAAGAGGAAAGTAAATAAACCAAAAGCATTTCGTCAATGGCTAAATTTATATAATTATATAGCTTCTTCTGCTTATGTAATAACTCTTCCAGAATTTCCAGTTGCTTTGCAGGATCAAGTGTTTGTTGCTAATCTTGGAATAATGCTCCACACTGGAGATTTTATATTATCTAATTTTACTTCTTCTCCTAGATTGCAAGAAACTTTTTATGGTAAAACATTTTTTGATTTGTTTTTAAAGAATCCTATTATTTGTCCTCATAAATTTGAAGGGGAAGCAGAACTTAAATGGCTTCATGATAATGTCTACATAGGTGGTTATGGTCAAAGATCTGAAGTCAAATCTTATTTATGGATGCAAATTAATTTTGATGTTCAAATCATTCCTGTGTTTGAAGCCTCTAACTATTGCTATCATTTAGATTGTTCCATTTTTCCATTAACTAAAGAAAAGACATTAGTTTGTACAAAATTATTAACTAAAGCAGAAGTTAGGTCAATAGCTGCTGTTACTGATATTATTGATGTTCCTGTTGCTGATGCAGAGATGGGAATTTGTAATGCAGTTCGTTTAGATAACTTGATATTGAGTGCTCATGTTGATAATCCTAATGAAGATTCTGAAACTCGGGAAATGAGAATCCATAAAAATCATACGTTGGAAAGAATAGCAAGAGAAAATGCAATGGAGGTAGTGTATTTTGATCTTTCTGAGTTTGAGAAGGGTGGGGCAATGCTCTCGTGCATGGTTCTGCATATGAACCGTCACTCTTATAGTATTAATTTATTACAATGATTTCTCTCAACAGATGGCTTGATACAATTCCAAAAAACATATCTTACGAGAAGTTAGGTTCTGAATATTTTTTTCGGGATCCTTTGAGACCTAATTATCAAGATGAGGATTTTTTCTTTTCACCGGCTGATGGAATTGTTTTATATGCTGAACAAGCAGAAAATAAATTATTTGATATAAAGGGAAGATCTTATACAATAGAAGATCTTTGTGGATTAAAATTTAATCATCCTTCAATTATTATTGGTATTTTTATGACTTGTTGGGATGTCCATGTTAACAGGATTCCTTATTCTGGAAATTTATCTTATAAAAAATTGAATCCTATTTTAACCCACAATAAACCAATGATTGAGGAAGAGGCATTTATAACAAAATGCAAGATTTCTTTAGATTCCTTAGATTATTTATTTGAAAATGAAAGAGTTGTAAATAGAGTTTTTGCTTCTAAATTGGGATTTACTTATTACTTAGTCCAAATTGCGGATTACGATATACATAATATAACTCCTTTTGATACAAATCAAAATATTATTGTAAAACAAAATGAAAGATTTTCGGCCATACGTTGGGGGAGTCAGGTGGATTTAGTATTGCCTGTTCTTCCTAATTTTAATTATAAAATTTTAGTCCAATCAAAAATGCATATAGAAGCAGGAATTGATAAATTAATAAAAATTGAAAGGAAAATTGATTGTGAGTTACCATGATCTTGTGGATCGAAATAGACAAGCTGGGGATGATGATAGGCTTGAAGAAACTACAACGATGAGCAATATTTCTTATTTGCCCACACAGGTTGGAGCCGTCCGTTCTTCTATTTTGAAATTAAAGAAAAAGAAGAGTAAGTGGAATATCGAGATTTTAGAAAGTGATGAAGGCAGAGTTGTTCGATTTGAAAATGAATTGCAAATAAGTATTCCCAATGAGCATTGGGAAAGTTTTCAATCTGTATTTGATACTGAATTAACAGAGAATTCATATTTAGATTTACAATTGCAATTACAGGATAGAGTTCAAATGGAAGAAAAGGGTGTTTTTGAAACTAGAAGAGAAGAACTTAAAAGTAAAATATCGAGTTATTTGGAAACCAAAGAAATTCGTTGGGCTTCTAATATCGTGGAAAAATTTTTATCCTCATTCCAACTAACAGAAGATTTAACTCCTACAATGGAAACTATAATTCCCTTAAATAAAACCACTCAGTGGATTTCAAATCAGTATTCGGAGCTTCTACAGGAACATGAGGAAGATCTTGGTTATTTAGAAATGTTAATTGAAAATTGGCAAATCGAACCAGGGAAATGTTTAGCTGGCGGCAGGTATCTTTTGGAATATAGAGGAATTGGAATGATTTTGGAAGCAAGAGTTAATCCAGATTCTGAACCTTCTTTTTCTTTAAAGATAAATGATGATTCAATTGCGGATGATTTAGATGAGGCTTTTGTTGGTCTTCCTAGAATCGGGAATATTTTTTATCCAAAAAAAGATGGTACGGATGATGTTATTTGCATGCTTAAGGAAATAATTGAAAGTAGAGAGGAATAAAAATGGAAAAGCTGTTTGAGGCAAAAAACTTAGATGTTTATAAGAAGTTACTTAGAATTCTTTCCGAGTATTGCAAAACAATGCCTATGTCTGGAATGAATAGAATTTTTGATCAAGTTGTTGAAAACGGAATAAAAATTCTTCCAAAAGATAAGCTTGCCTTGGAAATTCTGGATTGTGTTTTGCAGGAAGATAATGTTGCTTCTTCATTACAAGATCTTTTAAACATGAGATTTTCTTGTGCTCCTGTAGCTTGTCTACCTCAGATAAAGGATGGGAAAGATCAAAAAGTTGCAAGCTGGAAAAGAGGAGAGCTGATTTCGGATAAAATTAAGGATTTAATAAATTGGGAAGGAACAGGAACAGCAGGTAGTTGGTCAGACGCCAAAGGTGGAAAAGTAACTTTAATTGATATGCATCAAGAAAAGAAGGAGTCTTAATAATGGAAAATAAATATACAGGAAGTGTTAAAAATGAAAGTTTATATTTATTTAATTACGAATAGACAAAATCGAAAAATGTATATAGGAATTTCTAATGATCCTGAACTTAGATTTTGGGTTCACTGTAACAATGCGGATTTTTCAATAGGCAAGGCAATTAAAAAATATAAGCAAGAAAATTTTGATTTTGAAATTCTTGATTGGGTTTGTGATTATGATTATGCATTTCATTTGGAACAATTATATATAAAAGAATTAAATACAATTTCGCCATTTGGGTACAATCTTAATTCAGGGGGAGAAGGGGGAAAGAAGCATTCTGAAGAAACAATAGTAAAAATGCGAGAAGCTCATTTAAGGGAAAATCTTTCTGAAGAAACTCTTCAAAAAATGAGTGCGTCTCTATCAGGTAAAAATAACCCTATGTATGGGAAGAAGCATTCTGAAGAAACAATCATAAAAATTAAAACAAACTTACCCCATTATTCTGGGGAAAATCATTTTTGGTATGGAAGAAAGCATAAATTAGAATCTGTTGCAAAAATGAAAAAATCACGTATGGATTTGGGATTGAGCGAAGGAGAAAATAATCCATTTTTTGGAAAGAGACATTCTAAAGAAACTCTACAAAAAATGAGAGAATCAAAATTAGGTAAGAAACATTCTGTAGAATTAATTGAAAAATTTAAAGAAACCATGAAAATCAAAAGAGCCATTAAAGAACTTGAGAAATTGGATGAACTATGTTTTCCACCAAGTTTTTAAGTGAAAATATATCTAAGCATATAACGGGAGAAAACAATGACACAAGAAGTAAGATTAGGATTTCGGCCAGATGATTCTTTTAGAAGTTTAATAAATATTATAAGAGAAGATCCGGAATCTCCCATTCGGCAATTAAATGAGGAGAAGGAAAAGAAAGTTCAAACTGCTCCTCAGAATATGAGAACAATTCAGGAACCAGAAGTAAATCCAGAGGATATTTCTGATTTACAAGATCTTGGTAAGGAAGAAAAAGGAAAGAAAAGCAAACCTACTTCTCCGGATTCTAAATATGCTGTAAAAGAAGAACCGGAAAATAAACAACAGATTCTCAAAGATTCCAAGCAAGAAGGTGATTTATATCTTTGCAATAATTGTTTTAGAATATTTAGATCATTGGAAGAATCTTGTCCTCATTGCTTTTCAAATATAATAGAAAGAATTGTTAAAGAAGAACTTGATGTTCCAGAGCAACATCAAAGGAAGATTGCTATAAGTACTTTAAAGATGAGTGATGCTGGTGCGAGAATTGCAGGGGGGATGACAAAAGAGGAAGCTCGAGCATTTCTTAAGAAACATGGTTGGCCAGATGAAAGAATTGCTAAATTAGAAGAATCAAAAATTAAAGAATTTGAAGTAGATTGGGATGACGAAGAAGTGGCATCAGAGGATGAAGATTTTTCTCCAGCTGCTGAAGTAGGAAAATCTATAAAAGTTGAGGAAGAGGATGAAGAAACTGAAAAAGATTGGGATTATACATTTCGGTATTCTCATAATCAAATAGGAAGTAATCCTCTTGAAGATAAATTTGGCAATCCTATTATTTGGCATACAAATCCTCGTATTTTAGGAGGTAAAAAGATTAGAGTATTTACAAACTATCAAGAAAATTGGGCAAAAGATCAAGGAGCCATTCCTGTTAGAGAAACTCCTTCTCAAACTGAAGAATCAAAACTTTCAGAAAAAGATAAAGAAAAAACAAATGTTTATGACATTATTTGGAGAGATAAAAGAGAAGAGAGCGATAAGGGCAAAGGTCAAAAATATGTTGCTAAAGGATATTATGGAAGAGACGAAAACGAAGCAAAACGTCGATTTTTAGCTAAGTGGAAAGATGCGGAGATTCTTAAAGTTGAATTGGAAAAGACTGGGGTAGAAGTTGAGGAATCAAAACTTCAAGAAGCGTATGGATTATTTTTGAGAACTGATAAAAATACTACTGGTCCGATGTTTGGGATGAATAAAAATTCAATTCTTTTAAGAGCTTTTGATGAAGAATCTGATGCTCTTGAATACGCAAGGGAAAATGAGTTAGCTGGTTGGGTGACATCAATGCTACCTGAACTAAAATACAATAGAGCTTCTTCTGAGGATTTAGAAAAAGCTAAAAAAATATATAAATATGAAGAAAGATTACGAGACTTGGAAGATGAATTTTCAGATAAAAAAGAATTTGAATCAAAACTTTCTGAAGCTGAAGATATATCAGCATTGCAAGCAAGACGTTTAGAAATTGAACAACAAATGCTGGCAGCTGAAAAAGAATATATGGCCGAGCAAAATAGAATGTCTTCAGAAGTGGATGCTCTTAATCAGCAAATTAAAGCAGCTGGTGGTGAAGTTGAGAAGAGTAGAAAAGTGTACAGTCCAGAACATGAGGAATCTTTTGGAGGTGTTCCCGAATCCAAAAATCTTAAAGAACAAGAAGAAGATAATGTATTTACTGGAGAGGCAGAATTAAATTTGCATATTCCAGGAGCGTATAAAGAATATGATTATGAAGACCCAAAAAAAGTTTCCGTATCTTTTAGAATTGAAGAAGATTATAGATCCTGGGGATTGAAAGACATTAATGTTTCTGTTGTAAAACCTATTTCTTTTGAATGGGAATTAATTCATTTGGACGGGAATGGAGATGAAGTTAAAAGAGAAACAAAAGAGGTTACTATTGATCCCTCTATAATTAAGTATCATTGGAGTGAAGGAGCAGGAATTGGAGTAAGTGAAGTTGAAGTGGAAGTTGATTTGAATGGAAAAGTTAAAAGCTGTGAAGTTACTTTCTTTTATTGGAATCCTGAAAGATAATAGGAATATTAATGAAAGGACATTCTTATAATCCTGAAGGTTGTCCAAAGTGTGGGAAAATTCATATTCCACCCTTTAAGGGAAAAACATTTAAGCAACATCCCCTACAAGGAAAACACCATAAAGAAGAAACAAAAGAAAAAATAAAGATTGCTCGGACAGGAACAACTGTTTCTGATGAAACAAAATTAAAGATGTCTAATTCTCACAAAGGAAGATCTCTTGAAGAAAGAGGGCACTCGCCCGATTGTGGTTGTGGTCCTTGTAAGGCACATAGAGGAGAATGTTTTGGAGAAAATCATCCTCAGTATATTGATGGGTTAAGAAATAATTACCCAAAAGAATTTAATGAAATTTTAAAAGAATCTATTCGAGAACGAGATGGCCGAATTTGTCAAATGCCCGGATGCGGGAAAACCGAACATGAAAATGGCAGAAAATTAGATATTCATCATATTGATTATGATGAAAATAATTGTGAAGATTATAATTTAATTAGTTTATGTTTAAGTTGCCACGCTAAAACAAACATAAGGGATAGAGAGATTTGGCAACAAATTTTTTCAGAATTAAATTGTGTTTGGCTGGGTACTTAAGGGGAGGATAAAACAATTTCAAAGCTCATTCCACAACGCACGATTGATGCTATCCGCAACAATGTAGATGTCGCTTTAGACATTGCTGGTATTGATTGCACACTTTGGATTCCAACCAATACTTCATTTGATGAGGCAGATAAATTAGATGTTTGGTCTGAACCAACGGATTATACTTATGTTTCTTATTCTGCTAAAGTTTATGTGGAATGGAGTCCTAATATTAACCAATTGAGAAAATTGGGGTTGTATACAGAAGGAAAAATTCCTATTTTGGTAAGATTTGGCAACACAGCAGTTGCTTTGACAGGATCGCAAGCAGGACAATCTGTTGATGTTGATATTTTGATTCATAGTTATTTTAGAGTTCTTCCAGAATTTATTCCAAGCAATTATTTAGGAATTGAAGAATTTGAGATTGTGAATCCTGCTACTGGTGGAATTCATGATGCAATTTTAGTTAAGATGTATTCTGCAGTTCCTAGGAGAGTGAAAAAATGAGGGATCTTTTAGAAAAACTTCAAAAAATAAATGAAATGCAGGATACTCCTATTATTACAATAACAAAAATAACTGATGATGATTCTGGAATTTCGGGAGGGGATGAATTTGACTTTGCTATTCCTTGTGATGGTCCCTATAATGAATATATAAAAGATAAAGAAGCTGCTAAAAGATTAGCAGATAATTTAAGATCTGTAGCAGATATGGTAGAAAGGCAAGCTGATGAGCAAAGTAAAGAAACTTCAGAACATTAGTAATAGCATCATTTTTGTTATTCATAGCAATGGAATGGTAACTTCAATTCCACCAAAAGGAATTTTAGAGAATACTAATATTGTAAATCTTGCAGAAATTAAGGATAGAGTTTCTGTTACTATAGATCTTACTGAAGTTAAAGAAGTTCCCCAAAAAATGAAATTGCGGGATTAAAGATGAAAATTTATATTTATCTTATAATAAATAAAATAAATTGTAAGATGTATGTGGGAATTACGCATAATCCAGAAGATAGATTTTATGAGCATTGCCACAACGCTGGTTACGCAATAGGCAAAGCTATTCGGAAATATAATAAAGAAAATTTTAATTTTGAAATCTTAGATCATGTAGATAATTATGAGTATGCTGGGCATTTAGAACAATTGTACATTCTATTTTTGAGGACAATGGTTCCTGGTGGGTATAATCTTACAGCCGGTGGAGAAAAAGAAAAAACATTTTCTGAAGAATCTGTTGAAAAAATGCGAAAAACAAAATCGGGCACAAAGTTAGCTAAACAGCATAGAGAGAATATTGGAAAAGCTCAATTGGGCAAAAAGAATTCTATGTACGGAAGACATCATTCTATAGAAGTTATAGAAAAAATAAGAAAGACAAAATTGAGTAAGCATCCTTCTCCGGAAACTATAGAAAAATTTAAAATTAATAATAGGGGCGAAAATAATCCAATGTACGGAAGAATAGGTGAAAAGAATCCCCGGTATGGAAAAGTTATGGAGAGGAAGAATGGTCAAGGAACGACCCAGTTGCGAGATTAATTTAAAGAAGGCAGTTAATTCTTTGTTGCTTCTTAAATTAATTTCTGATTATAAAAAGGGATTGCAGTCTGGCCAAGGAAGGCTATTAATTTTTTTGGGTAAAGAGATCTTTACTCAAATTTGGGCAAAAGAAAACAACATTTCTCAAGAGTTAAGTGATAGTCTTATAAATGCATTTACTTATTCTTAATCGAAATTATGGCTGCTTCTTCAGTAACATATTTATATGATTTGGCTCTTAGGACCCTTTGCTATACAAGATTTGGTTCTATTTTAGGCATAAGCAGTCTTGCTCCCCTTCAATCTGATGCAATTAATAAAGGAGTTGTTATTTGTCCTAAAGGGATTGCTCAGAGGATGGTTGCAGAAAAAAGAGGAGAAACATTTTTAGAATTTATTAATATTTATCCTTCTCGATTTGCATTTAGTTGGAAACGAAATAGAACTGTAGTTTCTCGAAGAGGATTACAGTATATTAAAGACGATAATACTTTTGGAATTATTAAAGCCGATCCTTTTGATCTAGAATATAATCTGTGGTTTTGGACAATAAGTCTTGATAAAGCCCGCCTTTGTATGGAGAAATATATACAATGGCAACATGAAGCACCAAAAATATCTTTAACATACGGAGATGATTTTGTATTAAACCCAGATTTAAGATTTAATTCTGTTGTAGATGAATCTCATATTGAGGATATATATAATACAGGAAAAATTTGGGTTTATAGAATGCCAGTTTTTATTGAGGCTTGGATTCCTAAATTGCAGGCAGAGGATGAAAAACGCATTCATAAGATTCATTTAACAATGTATGATAAAGATGATGTAACTTCTTCCTATTCTACAGTTGCTGTTGCCGATTCAAATCAAGATGTAGAATTGGCGGCTGCGTTAAAGATGTTTGAAACAAATTTATATGGAATAATTGAAGTAGTTCCAGCAACTAAGATATTTAAAGTTCAGAAAAATAGATCTGCTGAGTTCACTGTTGGATTAAAAATAATAGTAGAAAATAGTACTGCGAATGATAATGATTATACAGTTGTTTCTTCTACTTATTCTGCAGTAAATGATGAAACCTCAATTGTTGTTTTAGAAACAATATCTGATAATACAGCGGATGGAAATATTTATATTCATAAGGAACCTTCTTAATGAAAGAATTGCTTGAAAATCTTCTTCAAGAATCTTTACTTATAAGAGAACAAGGGCAAGAAATTTCTGATGAGCAATTGATGGAGGAATTAGCAGTACCGGAAATCCTTCCTTGTTCATTTGATGTGACTATTCCTGGATGGTTGGAAAGAATTAAGCTTTGGGGAAAAATAACATTTAAGCATCAAGATCCAGAAAAGTTTTGGGGGAAAAAGAGAATTATTATTGATAAATTTATTGAAGGAATGGAAACTGATGAAGACTTAAATAGAAAATTATTTAAATGGAGAATTGAAAAAATAAATTTTACTTCTTGTGCATTTATAAAAGATTACTTATCTTTGGATGGAAAACAATATACCGAAAAATATATTGTAGAAGTTGAATTAAAAAAGGAATTAAAAAAGATTGCCAAACATTTGGCGTAATTAGAAATTTTATTATTGAGGAGATATTTAAATGAACATATTTCTTTCCCCAGGAATTTATACAACAGAAAAAGATATATCAGACATCGTTCCAGCGGTTGCAACTGCTTCTGCTGCAATT
>CAYHEN010000016.1:0-16511 GCA_964355745.1 Candidatus Woesearchaeota archaeon | reverse complement strand
ATGCTTTGGAACCTGATTATATTGTTAATTTAATACAAGAAAAGGTTGCAGAATTGACTGATTTTGATGAATGGGAAAAGCAACAGGCAGTTCAGGATGAGCATCGCAAGAACTTGCAAAAAATAGCCAAAAAATTAGAATAGATCTTATGGGAAATAAAATGGCTGAGAAATGTATAGCTGGAGTTTATATTGCAGATACTTATCGGTATACCGGCCGAGGTTCTTCCGGTTTTGAGATGCATTATAACCATCGCCGATGCAAACGAAATGCTAATAAAAATGGAAGATGCTGGCAACATCAAAATGAACAGAGATTTTTAAAATATAGATTTGCTTAAAAATTAATTTTTGATTTTTCAAGATTTCATTTGGTTTTCTTGAATCCTCCGGTATAATTTAATTAGTGAGAGAACAAATGAAAGGATAAACAATGTTTCGAAAAATAGTCAAATTTGAAGAACACGGATCAAAAAAGAATTTTCAGGAACCTTACTACACCGTTTGGTTTGAAGGAGTTGAAGGTTTTTCTTATCTTTCCAAAAATGCTTTTGTGGTAGCTCAATTGGAAGATAGGCTTATGCGAGAAGTTGATTCTAAACATTTCCAACTATTGGAAGATTTTCGAGAGGCTGTGTATACTCAAGCATACGAAGAAGCTTCTGATTCATCCGATATGGTTTAAGTAGTAAGAGGTAAATATGGATCATGGTAAATACATTATAATTGATTCGATGGGGTTAGAAACCCCTATATTGTTTCCTTCTTATATGTTTCATACAGATATCTCCAGGAATTCGGAGGTTGTTT
This sequence comes from Candidatus Woesearchaeota archaeon, assembly GCA_964355745.1. Classification (GTDB taxonomy): domain Archaea; phylum Nanobdellota; class Nanobdellia; order Pacearchaeales; family GW2011-AR1; genus RBG-13-33-26. The sequence continues at coordinate 15,702 of CAYHEN010000016.1, read as the reverse complement.
CAGCAGGAAATTTCCAAGTTTGGGGGCACGGAGAAGATATTCAAGTTAGTGCTTTTGGAAAAAGTACAACTTTAAAAATGAATTCTAGGGAAAGAGATGCTGAATTAATAAAACGATTATTGTTGGGACATTATTAATACGAAAGCCATTAAAATAATTTTCAATGAAAGATATAAGTCTGGCAGAATGAAAAGAGATCCAAAGCATGGAAGATTCAAAGTTCGAACAGAATTAAATGGAGCAAATAAAGAAGAAATAAGGGAAGCAATTGATCTCTTGCAATTCAGCTTGGACCACTGGCCCTCAACTGGAGCAATGAATGGAGCCCTATCTGGAGGAATGTCACCATGGTAGTAGGAATTAAAAAAATAGTTGGAAGAATAACAATGGGGGATGAGTATGGAGTTTACCGCCAGACTGAGGATGGCTATGAGTATCTTTTATTTATAACAACTACGTATAATGATCTTTTGCGGAGAGGCAAAGATTTGGCTAAATATTTTGGGGTCAAATTTGAAAATAAAGCTTTATCCCCGGAAGATCCAGAGGCTGAGGAAAAGAAGGAACAAGAAGGTGGTTTAAAGATAAAATCCGTTCCAGTTCCAGCTCAACCAGAATTAATGAATGCTTTAAATACACTTCTTCCAGAGAATAAAAATCAAGATCCTTGGATACAGCCGATGTTGGATCATCAAGATCAGAAAAGTAAACCTCGACGTGTTTCGGGAGTTGCGAAGAAAGTAAAGCCTCTCATTGCAGAAGGAAAAACAGATGAGGAAATTTTCCAGATAATGCTTCCTGATTATCAAAATGTGGGAAGATCAGAGAAACAAGCTCGAGAATTGTTGCTTCCTTATTTGAAAGATATTCGAGCAGGTAAAATATAGTTAGGGTGTTTATACATTGTGAATCTGCGTCCAGTACACCAATACGGCAGAACCAATCTAGGGAATAATTGGTTTGGATCCCGAGGATATTAGAATCCCGAAGGCTGGAATAGGGATGAAATAATAAATGAAAACATAATTGAGGAGAAATTAAGAATGTCTTCGAGATTGAATGATTTGAGATTGAATGATTTAAAAAACTCAGCTTCTGACAGAAAATTTAAGTTTTTGGATTTTTTATCAGATAACTTTTCTGAAGATGAAATAGAAGATCAGTTGGCTTTTATGATGGTTCATTATTTTGAATACGCAACAAAAGATCAACTCATTGCTTGGGTAGCAAAACTTAGGAAAAAGAATACAGAAAAAACAAATAAAATTGCCAACTATTTAGAAGAAGATTTGAGGAATTGGTAAATGAAAGTATTTCTAGATGATATTCGAATTCCTTATGAAGGTTGGAATCAAATCCGAACTGTGGATGAAGTTATTGCTCTTTTGGAGAATGGACAAGTTACAGATCTTAGTTTGGATCATGATTTAGGAAGCTGTGATACTAAATCTGGATATGACTTAATAAATTGGATTGAGAAAAAAGTTATGCTGGAGGATTGGATTCCTCCAAATCTTTATTGTCATTCTATGAATCCAATTGGTAAAGATAAAATACAATTGGTGATTGATAGAATTGTTAGATATGCGGAGACATATCTTAAGAATACAGTGGGAAATTAAATTTTTGCCCTTCTTCAATTTTTCATTTGGTTTTTCAGAATCATCCGGTATAATTTAAGTAGTGAGAGAACAAAAATATTAATATTTGACTTTAAAAAAGTAAATTATGACAATTTGCAATACTTGTGTTCGTCCGATCAGTGATCCCTGGCGTGTCTATGACAAGCGAGGCCATGTAATAGAGGGTTGTGTGGATGTCTGCCATACGGGCCATCTTGTGGAGCCATCTGAATCTAGTTTCTGGCACAATCGGAAGGCAGCCAAAGAAATCCGGCAATTGTCTGCAAATTATCGCAAGACTATCTTATCATAAATTGTTATCAGATTTGATATAGGAGAATACAAATGACAGTTTTAGAAATTACCCATTTAGACAGAAGTTGTACAGAGGAAAAGGTTGTTCTTCCCCCAGATGTAAGAACTATTCGTATCCACCTCACTAACGGCAGTTATGTTGAGGTGGAATTGTTTGAAAGAGAAGGATTGGAAGGAAAGATCCAAATTCGGGGGCAAAACACTTTGATTTTGAATCCCTGGGCTTCGAATGTTGTTGTCATAGGATCAGAAAAAAAGGTAAAGTTATGTTCCGGATCTTGAACAGAGCATTTGATGGGAGAGCTTGGGAAATTATAGTGCTTGCAATTATGGCATATATTTCTCTTTGCTAAAACATGGGAAAATTAGAGACATGTAAAAAGTGGCCCAGATGCCAAATTAATATGTCCTGTCCCTATTTAGGAAAAGATAGGCCAAGTAATTTAGTATGTCCTTTATCTGAAGCAATTCGAAATCCACATTATCCAAGGAGAACAAATGGCTAGAGCACATTTTGTAAAGAAAGCAAGAAAAGATAATCCAGTTGCCAAGAAAGGCGAGAGTTATTATTGGTGGGAATTTCCTTATGGGGGAGGAAAGCATTATAGCAAGGGAATGCCTCGAAAAAGTTCCTTAACTCAAAGTGAATTCTTAGCAACTTATTATGATATTCAGGATAATTTAGAGAAAGATGTAGCAGATGCTGAAACCTTTGAAGATCTTGAAACAATTGCAGAAAACTATATTTCAGAAATTGAGAATTTGGCTTCTGAACAGCAAGAAAAACTGGATAACATGCCAGAGCAACTTCAGGATTCGAATTCTGGAGAGATTTTAAGAGGAAGACAGGAAGGTTTAGAGGAATGGGCAGGTAATCTTCAAAGTATTGATTTTACTTGTCCTTTTGATCCTCCTGAGGATGGAGCGGGGGATTCGACAATAGAAATATATGAGGAGGAGTATAATGAAGCTTTAGAAAATGTAAAAGATGAAGTCCGAAATTCAGATCCAGGTATTAATTAAACATATTTTTAAGAAAGGTAAAACAATGTCTCACTTTTTTGAAAAAAATCAGCCAGAAACAACTAGGAAAGTGAATTTTAGTGAGGATGTTATGTGTGCTTGCACAGGGCAGAAATGTGAAGGAACTTGTTCAGAGGAGCATCTTCGAAACAACCGAACCGGAACTTGTATTTCAGCATTCAATCTTCCAAAGAGCAGGGATAGGAAGATACAAACTCAGAATGATGAACCAGATGAGTATAGGGGGGTATTCGGAGAATATTAAGAAACAGAGCCCTCTTCGTCTAGAGGCAGGACCGCAGGTTTTCAGCCTGTTAACAGCAGTTCGAATCTGCTAGAGGGTATGCCCCAACGGTGGAATTGGCAGACACAGCAGACTTAAGATCTACTTCCCTTTTGGGAGTGAAGGTTCAAGTCCTTCTTGGGGCATTATGAAATTAAAATAAAATTTTCCTAATTTTTCATTTGGTTTTCTTGAATCATCCTGTATAATTTAAGTAGTGAGAGAAACAAACTAATTTTTAGAGGAATAAAAATGGGAACAAGTTCAAAAATCCTGTTTTGTTCTTGTCATTCAGAATTTTCTGATCGACAATATGGCAAAGGATTAAGAAAACATTACGCAGTACCTTCCCAGTACAACCAGTATTTTGTCTATAAATGTGAAGTTTGTGGAATAAGAAAAGAAGAGTTTTCCTCATATACAACAAAATATTAAAAGTTTCTGATTCTTTACTGAAAGGAAATAAAATGCGTTTTATTGCAGGACTAATCACTGGTACTTTGTGTACTTATATAGGCTGGATTAAAATAATTGAAGCCTTGCAAAACTTAGCAGAAATGCTAAGAGACAAGTTTTGAAAAATTGAAGGGAAAACAATGCTTAATAAAATTCAAATAAAAAAGTTAATTAAAAATATTCACAAGAAGCTAGTTCTTCAATGCAGCATTGAATGCCCAGATCTAAAGGAAGCTCGTATTAATGAGAAATACATTGATGCCACTTCTTCCTGGATAAATTCAAATCGCCTTGGGGATTTTCGGCATATTATTTCTAAATATTGTGTGGATGTAAGAATTTGGCTACATTTAGATCCTCAAGAATTCATTGCTCAGCCTCATTTTGATTATGAACATATTCCCAATGGACACAATGGTCACGAAATGGATTTTCAAATAGAAGGAAAAATTTCTGATTCCTGGGAATCTTTTAAAGTTGTAAAAAGATGGGAAAAGGTTGACGAAAATGAGCAGTAAAAGAAAAAGAATTCCTTCATTTAAAAAACCCTTTGACAGGGATGCTTTCTTTGCTAAGAGAAATCGAAAAGAGGAAGCAATTCTTCAAATTATTTTAGAAAGAGAATTCCCGGATCCAAAGGAGAGAAAAGAGTATATAAGAAATTTAATGAAGGGTTTGGAAACCGAACCAATTTTGGAGAATCAAAGCAATTAAAAATAATATTTTGAAAGGAAACTAAAATGAAGTTATCAGATTTGATTGCAAAGGCCAAGGCAATAGTTGGTGTTGATCCTGCAAAGGAAGGAACAGATAAGAATGTTTCCTTTGAGAGGGAAGTAATTGTTTTGAAAGAAAAGAAGCACAGTGTTCTTCTCAAATGTTGGAATTGTGGTAAAGAGACTTGGGTTAAGAAAGGATCTCCTTGCCATATGAGTGGTTTGTGCAATAATTGCAAAAAGAGGGGGATATAAATTAAGAGATATAGACAATGTCTAAAGATATTTTAGAACATATTGCTAAAACTGCCTTATCTTTTCAGGAAGGAACAAAAGTTCCTCCTAAGCCAAGCATAAGAACAGAAGAGATGGTACTTCAACCATCGATTGGAGAATTGTTAAAGGACGCATTTGTTCATTATGCTAAAATATTTTCTGTAATAACAGAAGAAAATAAAGCAGACATTATTATTGAAAAATTAAAAAGAATGCGAGATGTTGGAATTATTTGTTTTGAAGCAGAATTACAACCAAATTTGGATGTGAAAGTATTCTTAAAAATATGGGATGGGAAACAATTTGTTCCTTCTCAAGATATTATTGATGATTTTTTAGGAAAGAATGAACAAGATGATCTATATTCTGAGAAAGAAATAGATGAAGAGCGTATAGGATAATTTGTATAATAGCCTGCAACAGTTGTTTAGGAGAAAACTATGCCTTCTAGTTTGGATGTTGGTTCCACCTTGTCGGAGTATTCTAGCCTAATAGAAAACGCTGCCTTTGTAGCATTCCAGAAGATTCGTAAACCCTCTACACATGATATTGATGATCTTAAAAGTGAAGGAAATGCGGCAGCTATAAAAGCAATTAATACTTTTGATCCTTCCAAGGGAGCAAACATTAAGACATGGATTGGTTTTATTGTTGAGAGACATTTATACGACATAGTTTGGTATTCTTACAGAAAAATTGAAACAGTGGATGTTGAGGATGCAACTTTATTGCAGGATCAACCTTCATCATCAGAAGATAATGTTTATCTTTTGGACTTGATTGAATTTCGATTTTCTCGTTTAGAAAGATCTTATATAAAATTATGCTTAATTGAGAAAATGAAAGACTCCAAGGGATTTCGAGAAACAGTCCGTCAGAAATTAAAAATTTCTGAAGATATAGAAGATATATTAAGAAGATCAATTAAAGAAATTCTTTCTGAAAGAACGTGAAACTATGCAGAATTTTCTTGTTGCCGGGAATAGTACAATGCCAAGATATGTGGGGATTTTTAATCTTCCTGCACTTATGACATGTACTCCTTCCGATTGGTGTAAAGAAAATTGTTATGCTCTACAAGGTAGATTTCTATGGAAAACCATAAAAGAAGCTCATTATCGAAACTATGTAAAAAGTCTTGATCCGGATTTCATTTGGAGAATGATTCAAGAACTAAGAAGAAGAAAATCATTATTGTATATTAGAGTTCATATTTCTGGGGATTTTTATAATGCTGATTATGTGATTCAATGGGCTGCTATTGCTTCTGCATTTCCAAATATAATATTTAGAACTAATACTCGGAGGCAAGATTTAATTCCTTTAATGAAAGAAGCATTTCCTAAAAATTTTGTAGTGCGAGAATCTATTGATATTACAAGAAAATCAATGGGAATATTTCCCGTAGCCGCTATAAAAGGAACTCCTGGCTCTAATAAATTTTTTGTTTGCCAGGATAATTGTGAAAAATGTAATTTTAGCTGTTGGCATAATCCAAATATACATGTTGTTACAAGCAAAATTAGGTAAAATATGAATAATTCAACAATTGAAAAAGCTAAAAATTATATACAAAGATGGCAACAAGTTCAAGCATTGGATAGAATCGAAGATGTGAATGTAAAAGAAGCTGTATTAATAATTAAAGAACTTTTGGAAGATTCTGGAACAACAAAACTTCCTCAAAGATATTCTAAGAAAGAATTTTCTAAAGATTCTCATTATTATCAATTAGCAGAAATAATATTTAATTCTGCCAATAAACTAAGAAATACTTACACTCGATATTTAGAAAATCTAGAAGCAATTGAGATTGTTTTACAAAATAATGCTTATGAAATATACAAATTGGTAGAAAAAGAACGCAAACCTATTCAAGAAGTTATTGATGTTTTGGAGTGGGCTTTAAATGATGGATTCTGGAAGGTAAATATTTTATCTGCTCGAAAATTTCAAGAACAGTATAATGAACTTCGTATTCAAAAATACGGAAGATACGACCCAGATCCAGAAATGACTAAAAAACTAGTTGGAATATTTAGAGCATTGAACAATAATCCGGAGTATAATCCTCATGAAGGAGCCAAAGCCAAATTTATTGAGGCTGGGAAGAAAGTAAAGGAATTTTTTGGTCCCAGAGAAATTGGTACCGATCAAGGTATTGAGTACTTACTAAATTGTTTAGTCAAGAATTTTATTGATAAAAGTCAAATTGTGTATCCCGGAACACTTTGTTCTCCCAACACTTGGGATATTCTTATGCCCCAATATTTGGCTGAGATAGGGTTGGATTAAATAAGGAATATTTAATGCTTCCAGGAAACATAGAAATAGAAGTTCCCGTTTGAGGTTAGTATAGTATAAACTATACATTCATTCTTATAATTATTAGAAATAAATAGAAATGATAATTAGTTTTTAATTAGCTCCCGAAAACGGGAACTTCTATTTAGAAGTTTTTAAATAATTAGTAAGGAGAGAAATTATGGAAGAAATTGAAAAGTTTTATCCAATAGTGTTATCAGGGATGCTTTTATCTATGCCAATGAGATCTACACATAAAATTGTTTTATCCCAATTGGTAGCATTAACTCATAATATGAGTAAGTCTTGCTGGGCTACTAATGAATATTTATCTGAGAAATTAGGATTATCAGAAAATGCTGTTAGTAGATCAATTAATTATTTAAACAAGAATGGATTTATAAGAATTGAATCAGAGAAGAAGAAAGTAGAGATTGGAATTAAAATTTATACAAATCGCAGGATATATTTAACAGAAACAACTAAAAATCTGTTTAATAAAGAAAAATAAAACATAAGAAATAAATAAGAGTTATGAAAAATTCACCAATTGATCAAAGAATTCAGGACTCTTTTGTCTTGCTGGCAATTTCTGATACAAAGTTTCTACAGGCTGCTAGAAAATCAATTCAATCTTCTTATTTCGGAAGTCAAATCACTCAGGATATTGTTGCTATTTGTTATACTTTTTTTGATCAATTTGGAATTGCTCCGGAAAACCATTTTAGGGATGAAGTCATTAAATTTCTTTCTGGAAAATCAAAAGAAGATTCTGAATTGTACATGATTTATTTGGAGAGATTAAAGGAGTTAGATCTCCCAAATCCTGCATACGTTATTTCAAGAATAAATACTTTTGTGCAAGCAAGAGAATTAGAAAAAGGGGCGGTTGAATTAGCTCGTTTAGCAAAAGATGGAAATTTTGAAAAAGCCAGACAATTAATGCAAAAAACTTTACGTGCTGGGATTGTTCAAGAAGAAGTTGGGTTGAAATATTTTGAAAATGGTCTTCCAAGTTATTTGCAGCCACATCGATCCAACCAAAGATTGATAGGGATTGGAATGCCTTATATAGATCAAAGATTTCCTCGAGGATTTTGTAGGACGGATTTCTTGTGTATTCTTGGTGGGTATAAAGGATGCAAATCTTGGTGTTGTATTTATTTGGGAATTCAAGGTTTATTGTCTGGATTGAAAGTATTGCACATAACTCATGAATTATCTCTTGAAGACACTGAAATGAGATATGATATGGGATTGGGAGGATTGGTTGGGGAACCTTCCCGAACTGTCGAAACCATATCTTTGGAAACATTGGGAGAAGATGAAAGTCCAGGAATATTTGAAAATTTTGATTTACCAACTGTTGGTAATGCGGAAGAAGTAAAAACTTGTCGCAGAAAAATAGGAAGATTAGGAGGAGAATTAATAATCAGAAAATATCCTATGGGGTCTTGTACTATGGGAGAAATATATAGATATCTGGATTATTTGGAATCTTTTGAAGGATTTGTTCCGGATATTTTTATAAATGATTATGTTGAAAAGATGAAAATACCTCCCTCGGATAAAAGAAATGACATTATAAATGATATTTATATAAATATGAAGGGTATTGCTGATGATAGGAAATTATTAGCAGTTACAGTTAGTCAAGTTCCTAGAGAAGCTTTGAGAAAAATGAAATTAGATGAAAAGGATTTTGCAGAAGATATAAGAAAATTAGGCAATACAGATCAGGTTATTGCCATTTCAGCAACTGAAGAAATGTTTCAAAACCATCGCATGTTAGTATGGTTTATGGCAAATCGGCATGGCCCAATGAAATTTGGTTGTAAAATAGCTCAGAATTTAGAGATAGGGCAATTCTGTTTAAAGTCATGGCCCTACGTTCCAGTTTATAAGAAATCTAGAGGAGAAGAAAATGACAAAAGTTTGGGCTCCAAATAATCCTGATTTTTATATCCGAGTATTTTATGTTAACGGAAAACATTGGAAAACCGAAAAGGTGGATTGGAAAGATATAAAAAATAAATCCATAATTAACTATGCTTTTTCTATCATTCCCCCAATTGGCGATAATAGATTGTTGGATCCGGATTTTGCTAAAAAAGCATTTATGAAAAGAGTTACATTTGAACTTAATGAAGAGGGAATTTTTATTTTAAATGATCCAGAAGTATATTTTGGAGAAGATAATAAATTGTATTTAAAGGAAAAATCATGAAGAATTTAATGATAATTGATCTTTATTTATGGATGTATACCAGTGCATTTGCTGGGACTAAAGAGGAATTAAAATCTCCTTCTGGAGAAATCACTACCGGAACTTATGTATTTTGTAAGACATTACTTAGAATGCTGAGAACTTATCTGCCAGATATGATATGTGGGGCTTCAGATTGTCATGCAAAAACATTCCGGAAACAGATGTATGAGCACTATAAAAATAACAGACCAGAAGCTATGCCTGAAGGATTGTCTCAACAAATTAAAAGAACTAAGGAAATATTAAACATAATGGGAATTCCTGTATACGAGTTGCCTGGTTATGAAGCAGATGATATAATTGGGACAATTGTAGAAAAAGCAAAATCAGAAGATATTAAAATAACAATATGTACAAGAGATAAAGATGTTATTCAATTATTGAACCCCAATGTTGATATGCTGGATATAAATAAAAATAAGAGAACAATATTTTCCGATATCAGAGAAAAATGGGGAATTGAACCTTTTCAATTTAGAGATTTTTTAGCTTTGCAGGGAGACCCTTCTGATAATGTTCCTGGGGTTAAAGGAATTGGTCCTAAGAAAGCAGTTGAGTTATTGCAGAAATACACAACTGCAGAAATTATGTATGAGCATTTAAAAGAAATAGGGGGCAAGACAGTGGAAAAGTTGCTTTCAGAAACCTTAATGTTTGCATTAAGTAGAGATTTGGTTACAATTTGTAGAGAAGTTCCAATTGAAATTGATTTTGAAGATATGAAAGTTAAAGAATTTGATTGGAATAAATTAAATTCTATTTTTGAGGAATTGGGATTCCTTTCATTAATGCCGGCAAGAACCAAAAATAGGAGATTATTTTAATGGCATCTAGATGCATAAAGTTTTATAAAGATGTTTCAATTTTAGAAATGAAAAAAGCAATTAAATGGTGTCAAAAGGAATTGAATCTTAGAGATTGGGGTATATCATTTGAAATAGGAGAAGAAAATCCTGAATGGTCTACTAGAAAAGAAATGACTGGAATGGCTTGTTGTAGGGCTTGGAGGAATGAATTTTTTGCCTGTATTTGGGTTAATCCAAACAGACAAAAAGAATGTAATACATACCCGGTATCTTCTATATGTCATGAAATGATTCATATATTATTTTTTGCTTATAAAATGCATAATCATGATGAGCAAATCGTTAGCACATTGGCAACTTCATTATTTAAAAATTGGGTAAATCAACAAAAAAGAAATAAAAGAAAGAAAAATGATTAATAATTTTAAAGATAAGTATTCTTTTTTAAGCAATTTTTATTATTGCTCAATTGTTAGAGATGGGAAAATCTATTCCACGGTGGAGCATGCATATCAAGCCGCTAAAGCAATTGATCCTGTTGCAGCATCGAATATCCAGTATTCTTCCAGTCCTTCTGAAGCAAAGAAATTGGGGTATTCTGTAGAATTAAGACCAGATTGGGAAGATATAAAAATTCAAGTAATGGTAGAATTGATCAAAGATAAATTTCAAACTCATGAAGATTTAAGAAATAAGTTGATGGAAACTTATAATGCAGAATTAATAGAAGGAAACTATTGGCACGATAATTATTGGGGAAGTTGCAATTGTAAAAAATGTGGAAACAGAGGCCAAAATATGTTAGGAAAGATTTTGATGGTAGAAAGATCTTTCTTACAAAAAGAATATAGAAAACATGTTTTTGATTGGGAAACTTTCTGGGAAAAAGGAGTTGGGTTTTGCGTGGTTTGTAAGGGAGGAGAAGGTACTTTAACAACTGAATGCTGTGGCAGAAAAATAACGGAAGAAGAAATTCAAAAGATATATTATGAAGGAATCTTGGATTTTAAGGACGGAGTTTGGGCGGTAAAAAATTAGAATGTCTGATTTCGACTATAAAAATTTAACAAAAGAACAATTAATGTGGGTTTATGAAGGATTTGATTTTCCTGTTGATCCCTATAAACATCAATTGGCTTGTATGGTATTTGCGGCCGATAAAAAACGGATTGGGATTTGGGTTGATGTGGGTTGTGGCAAGACCTTAACTTCCTTATGGATAGCAAAACAATGGAATTGTAATAAAATACTTGTTGTTTGTCCAGGAAGTGCCATAGGCAGTTGGGCAAGAGATGCTAAACAAACTAAGATGTCCTATAAGATTATATCTGGTACAACCGAAGAACGTAGAAATAAAATAAACCAAAGACAATGCATATCAATTTGTCAGTATGAAAGTTTAAAGACATTATATTGTGATTTTGCAGAAAGTGCTGGGTATAAAATTGAAGCAAAAAATATATCTTTAGAAAATGCAGATTTCTTAGCTTCAAAAGATGAAAACAGAAAAGTTATTCCCGATAAAGATAATCCTGGAATGTATGTTGTTGTAAAAAAGAAATCTTGCAAATGGAAAATAAATGAAAAATTATTTACCCAAGATTTTGATTGTGTTATATTTGATGAAATTCATAGATGTAATTCTAGGTTTACATTGCAGTCAGAGATTTGTTTGGAACTTTCGAAGCGTATAAATTATAGTATCGGACTTTCCGGAACTCCCGTGGATAGATGCCTTCTCGAACTGTTTGGAATCTATCATGTTTTGGATCTTGGAGCTACTTTTGGTTGGAATTTTCAATCATTTAGACAAAGTAATTTTTATCAAAATGGATTTGATTGGGAAATCAGACCTGGTAGAAAAGAGTATATTCTTAAAAGATGGGCTGTGAATTCTCTTAGTTTTAGCCGAGAAGAATGTTTTGATTTGCCCGAATGTCAAGAAGAAATTTTATCTTTGCAATCAACTGATGAATTTAAACAAATGGAGCATAATGTTATTCATGGAATTCCTCTTCAAGTAAAAGGATTGAATGCATTATTTTCCGATCCTTCCGTTAAAGTTATTAAACTTAAGCAGCTAACAGATGGGTTTATATATTTTAATGAAGATAGAAAAAATAGATTTTCCTATCGATTAAAAGAAAATCCAAAATTAGAAGCTGTTTTAGAATTGGTGCAATGCGGGAAGAAAATAATAGTATTTCATGAGTTTGAAGAAGTTGGGGATATGTTGTCAGAAGCTTTGCAAAAGGCCGAGACAAAATTCATTCGTATTAGAGGAGGATTGGAACCCGAAGAGAGATTAGCTCTTGAGCACCAATTCCAAAATGATTCAGATACATTGGCAGCCTTAGTCCAGTCAAGTGCTGGATCTGAAGGATGGGATGGATTTGCGGCAGAAATAGTTATATTTTTTGATATTATTTCCAGTCCTAAAATAAGAAAGCAATGTATTGGGAGAATGTTAAGAAGTGGGCAAAAAAAATCAACTCTTGTTATTGAATTGGTTTTGGAGCAGAGTATAAACGAAATGACTAAGAAAAATCAAGGAAGTAGAAAAACTGTTGTAGAAGAATATATGGATTATATACAAGGAAAATAAAGTATGAATTCGTTTTTAAAAATTATAATTATTGTTCTCTTTCCTATTTTTATTGGTGGCTGTTTCCAAAGTGCAATTTCTCAAAAATCTTTGTTGGGAATGAGCTCAATTCAAATTGTAAGTTTATTGGGAACACCCAATAGAACCTATATAGTTGAAAACTCTTCTGGATCACGAGAACAATGGGCATATGATAAGAATAGTGTTTATGTTTATTTTGAAAGCGATATTGTAACATTTTGGCAAGTTGGAGGAAATTAAAAATGAAGAAGTTGCTTGCAATAATTTTGGTGGTTGTTTTGTTAATTTCACAATCAGGAATCCTTTTGGCTGCTCACTCCAATTATGGTTGTGATGGCTGCCATACTCCACATAATTCTACAGCATCCCCGAGCGTTCCATTGTGGAATGGAAGTGAGACTACCCAAACATTTACTATGTATTCCAGTGGAACATTTGATGGGAATATTGATGGGCAACCTACTGGGACTTCCCGATTGTGTCTAGGTTGTCACGATGGGACCAACCCAAGAATATCAATGGAGTCCCCAAGATCTTTTGGTGGGGATAAGCTTTCCAGATCTCATCCTATTTCATTCATTTATGATTCTGCTTTGGCTGTTAAAGATCATGGACTGAAAGATCCATCTGAATTCAGTACTTTGGGGGATACTATTGCAAAGGATTTGCTTGATCCAGATTCGAAAATGCAATGTACATCCTGCCATGATATTCATACTTCTGGAGTTGGGGAGAATCTTCTTCGGGGATATGATTATACTCATGGGCCTGGGGGCGGGAATCTTTGTAGAATGTGTCATAACAAATAATTTTGGGAATTATAATGTATTTTTTCACAAGTGATCAGCATTTGGGCCATGCTAAAATAATTCAATATTGTCATCGTCCTTTTAACAATGTTGAAGAAATGAATTCTACAATTATTGAAAGATTTAATTCTGTTGTTGGAACGAATGATACAATAGTTCATGCCGGGGATTTTTGTTGGGCTAAAAGGTATAAAGAAGCCCAGGATAAGTATGTTTCAAAATTAAATGGGAATCATATATTTATAAAAGGATCTCATGATCATTGGCTTCCTGATTCTGCTCAATATATGTGGAGGAAGGAAATTGACGGAGTTTTAGTTGTTGTTTGCCACTATAGTATGAGAACTTGGGAGAGAAGCTATTATAATTCTTGGCATCTATATGGACATTCTCATGGTAGACTTGAGCCCTTTGGAAAATCTATGGATATAGGAGTTGATCCAAATAATTTTTACCCTCTTTCATTTGAGAGAATTCGTGAGTATACGAGGGATAGGCCGGATAATTTTAATTTTGTAGGGAATAAATAATGGATGATTCAGAAGCAGAAGTTATTCGATTAACAGAATGGCTGGATTTCTTTCAAGATGAAGCAGTTGTTAATTTTGATGATAAAAGAGTGGGATTATTGCGTTTAATAAAAGAAGAGGGATTAACATTAAAAAATTTTATAGGAGAAGATAAGTATGCCTTATATAAAAGAGGAAAGCAAGCCAGGATTAGATATTATAATTAATCAATTTTGGGCATTGGATGAACCAGAACTTGATTACGTTATTACAAGATTGGCTATTAAGAGTTTGAAGAATATGCCAACAAAATTTGTATCCTTGAATAAAATTTGGGGTGTACTAACCGGAGCAGCTGAAGAATTTTATAGGAGATTAATTGGTCCTTATGAGAATAAGAAAGCTCAAGAAAATGGAGACGTTTATTCAGGTATTTTAGTTTTATTTAATTTGAAAGAAGAAATTCTTGATCGACAGGAAAATACATGATAAATTTAGAAAGTTGGAAAGATAATTTTGTTTTTGATTTTTTCTACAAAGTAAGATCTTTCTTTAGAAATATAATTTCGACAATAAAATGGCTTCCTGTTATTTGGAGGGACAGACAATTTGATGAGTATTTTTTATATGCAATTTTGGAGCATAAATTTCAGCTAATGGAGAATCATTTTCGTTATAAAGGAATGCATGTAGGATCGGAACGAGATGCAAATCAAATGAAAGTTTGTCGTTTGCTTCTTCAAAGATTAATGGAAGAGAATTATAATACTCCTTATGATGAAAGAAATAAACTTCATTTTGATTGGTTTAGATTGAAAATGAAAAAAGCTTTTGGGGAGGTTCCCAATGAAAAGGGATATTTTGTAATTTTAGAAGGAAAGGAATCCGATGAACCAGATGGAAGATGGATTCTCCCAGCAAGTAAGCATGAAGATTACTTGAAAAAGCAGGACCTTAATCTTTTGTGCAGTATAATTAATAAATATGCTGTAAGATGGTGGGATTAAATTGGGTTTTTCAAGATTTCATTTGGCTTTTCAGAATCATCCTGTATAATTTAATTAGTAAGATAAAATATGAAAACATAAGTATAATTTTGGAGAACAAAATGATTATTTGGGAGTGGTTTGACCCAACCAATGTTGAACATTTGAAAGCCTTTAAGCAAGTTTCTGATTCTGGATTTTGGCCGAAAGATTTTATCCCGGAAAACATTCAATTTCCGGCTGGTTGGGAATATTTTATTTCTTCAAAACTAGCAGATTTGTACATGGAAGAGAAATTACAACTTTTATGAAGGAATCTTCTTATGTTTTTTAAAAAATTAAAAAGAAAGATTAAGTATCATTGGCTTTATAGGAATTTGTTTGGGGAAAGAGCTCATAAATTTAAATTGGGGGTTAAACTAAAGTCTAAGGGGATTTGCGGGTTGTGCGGGGGAAAACTAAAATTCGGAAAATTTTCGATCCACCATATACATCCAAGAAGAACACACAAGTGTTTGAGATATAATATTAAAAATGGAGTATGCCTTTGTAAAAAATGTCACGAGTTTTGTGATATGATAAATAATATTCAAGAATTTGGGGATCCAAATTATGCTAACTAGGTCTGAAACTAATAATGCAATAATTACAAAATTGTGCAATGTCCGGAAACACTCCAATGCGGATAAAGATCGGAAGAGC
>CAYHEN010000015.1:0-16829 GCA_964355745.1 Candidatus Woesearchaeota archaeon | reverse complement strand
ACGCTCTTCCGATCTGTCAGGAGAAATAACTGTTCTCCCTGAATAATTTACTCTCTTACCTGCAAGGTTTTTTCTTATTCTTCCCTCTTTCCCTTTTATTCTTTCCATAATCGTTTTCAACGGCTGTCCGCTTCTGTGCCTTGCAGGAGGAATTTTAGCAACGCTGTTATCGAAAAATGTTGTAACATGGAACTGCAACAAATCCCACAAATCTTCTATAATTACTTCAGGAGCTCCTGCATTCAAATTTTCCCAGAGCCTTTGATTTGCCCGAATTATATCAGAAAGCTTATGGGTTAAATCATCTTCGCTTCTTTCTCCTGATTCAAGAATAATGCTTGGTCTTACAGTTACAGGTGGAACAAGGAGCATTGTTAAAATAGCCCATTCTGGACGGCATGTATTAGCATTTACACCAATCTTCTTTAACTCTTCATTTGGAATCGCAGTCAACATTTCCCTTATTTCTGTTGGGAATAATCTTGCCTTTCCAATCAGGAAATTGGTTGGCTTGTCTAATTTAACTCTCTCATGAATTGTTCCACAATAAGGACATTTTTTAGCGTCTTTTGCTTTTTTTGCTCTCTCGCTTGGAGTGTATCTCTCCAAATCTTTTTCAGGAACGAGTAATTTTCCACATTGCCTGCAGAAACACCTCAAGGCCAATTCAATAAGAGGGACATATTTTAAATGGATTATCGACCTTGCTAAATCAATGCTTCCAGAATGTCCGAGACATTCTTTTAATCTTCCACCGCAAGTTCTACATCTTACTCCAGGGTCTATTGCTCCTAACCTCAAATCCATCAAACCACCATCTACAGGGTAGCCGTCTATATTATACAATTCAGGAGTAACTATTTTTGCAGCAGATATTTTTTTGATGTCTTCAGGGCTGAATAAAGAGAACCTTATCTCTTCTACTCTCTTTCTGACTGGTTTTTGTTCTATCATTTTATTCGTATTTGTTCTTTAATCCGAAAGTTGTGTGAATGTGAAGTCCTTGAAGTTCTTCAAGCAACAGCTTGAATGCATAAGACATCTCAACTGCTTCGATGTCTTCGCTTCCACACATCGGACAACTTAATTTATTTTTAGTATTATCATCAATTCCAATGCTTCCGCATTTCATGCAGATTGGAAGAACGACTTTGTCTGAATCATATCTTTCTTTCAACAATAAAGAAGCTCCGTGAGCAACTAATGCTTCCTGCTCCATTTCTCCTAATCTCAATGCTCCTCCTCTTGATCTTCCTTCAATTGGCTGTCTTGTAAGCAGAGCAACTTTCCCAGAAGCTCTTCCATGCATCTTGTTTCCAACCATATATTTCAATTTCAAATAGTAAAGGTTTCCGACAAATATTTTTGCACCCATCCTTTGTCCTGTAATTCCATTGTACATTGTTTCTTTCCCGTCGTATCTGAATCCCAAGTTTTTCAAATGCTCTTCTAATTGCTTTTTTCCAACTCCAGAGAAAGATGTTCCATCCATAATCTCTCCGCTTAAACTTCCAACTTTTCCTGCTATTAATTCCATCAGATACCCTACAGTCATTCTGCTTGGTAACCCATGAGGATTGAAAATGACATCTGGTCTTACTCCCTTTGATGTGAAAGGAATATCTTCCTGAGGAACTATCATACCGATAACTCCTTTTTGTCCGTGAGAGGTTGCGAACTTGTCTCCTAATTCGGGTACTCTGGGATCACGAGTTCTGACTTGGACAATTTTATTCCCTTCTGAATCTTCTGTGATAAAAACAGCATCAACAATTCCTTTTTCTTCCTGCCTCATTGTTACTGATGATTCTTTCTTTGTCTTGATAGAAATTTCTCTTGCTTCAGAAAGGAATTTAGGCGGAGACATTTTTCCAATTATGACTTCTCCTTCATTGAGTTCTGCTTCAGGATAAATTATACCATCTCCTTCGAGATATCTGTAACTCGCTTCTGTCCTATACCCAGAGGCATCTTTTTCAGGAATAACGATTTCATCTTTTAGCCCCCCAGCATAGTTCATCTCAACAGCAGAATAAGGACGGAAATAGAAACTTCTTCCAACTCCTCTGTCCAAACTTCCTTTATTCAATACAAGAGCATCCTCCATGTTGTATCCTTCATAAGTCATTACTGCAACAACAAGATTTTGTCCTGCAGGGTAAGTATTCAATGTATCATAAATGAAGCTTCTTACAATTGGCTTTTGAGGATATTGTAAAATGCTTACATCTGTATCAAGTCTGCAGAGATAATTTGCAGAATATAATCCAAGAGCCTGCTTTTGCGTCTTGCTTCCCCTGTTCAGTCTTGAACTTTGGTCGTGATTTCCGTAAGGAACAAGGCTTGTAACTACACCAAGCAAATCCATATTATCAATTTCAAGGTGGCTGTGTTCTGGAGTGAGTTCTTCTTCATACAAAGCAACCAAAGCGTTTTCCTCTTCACCAGCATCGAGATATTCTATAATTCCTTTGTTCAGCAAATCGTTCCATTTTATTTCTCCCTGTTCAATCTGCACTTTATGCTCGTTTTTTAATCTTGAAACCTCATTCTCAACAATTATAAGGGGTCTCAAGACTCTTCCCGGTTCTGTAGAAATTAAAACTGTTTTGAACCCAGTATCATTTCTCACACTCATTTGAATAGGAAAACTCCCATCACGTCTTTTTTCTTTTATTCTTTTTACAAATTCTTCTGGACTTTTTGCATTTCCTATAAATTTCCCATTAAGGAATACATCAACTCCATCAAATCCCTCTCTTTCCATTCCCAATGATTCCAAATCTCTGAAAAAATTTTCATTATCTAATTCAATTCTTGTTGATATCTTGCTTAAAATTGCGAGATTTTTCCTCAGTCCAATTTCTGTTCCTTCTGGTGTTTCTATAGGACAGAATCTTCCGTAATGAGTAGGATGAAGAGTTCTGGCAAGAAAATTTTCCTGGTCGCTAGGAAGCATACTTGAAACTCTCTGAAGTTGTGAAATCATTGCAAGATAATTTGTCTTGTCCATGTTCTGTGTTACACCGCTTCTCTCTCCTGTCCAGCTCCCTGTTGCAATCGCAGATTCAACTCTGTGAGAAAATAAAGTTGACTTTGCTATAACACGAATAGAAAAGAATTTTTTTCTCTTTGACGATTTTTGTATTGAATACTGAATATCCCTTATCAAAATTCCCAAATTAACTCTGAACAAATTAGCAAGCAAATCCCCTGAGAGCCTAACTCTCTTGTTTGAATAGTGGTCTTTGTCTGTCCTTAGTTCAGCATTTTCTTTTACAATCAAGAATTGTTTTATTAATTTGCAGATTGTAACCCCCTTGTTTATCCTGTCTTCTTTTTTCTGCCCTATGTGAGGAAGCAAATAAGAATCAATTCTCTGTTTTACTCTGTCAAGAATTTCTTTTTTCGTTCCTTGCAAACCTGTCTTTTCAGCAATAAACATCATTGCATCTTCTTTTGTAGCGAGATTGACAAATTCATATAAATTAACAATAACAGAATCAGTTTCTTTTCCGATATACTTTGCAATGTCAGATTCTTTCGTTAAGCCCAATGCTTTTAGCATTACTACTGCAGGTAAATCTTTAAATCTGCTGAATGAAACTTCTAAAACCCCTTCTTTGCTTTCAGAAATTGTTATTGGGATTCTGTAAGTTCCCTTAAGAGAAAATAATCTCAAGTTCAAATTCCCTTTGCTGTTAACCTCAATAAATGGCTGATTTTCAGCCAAATCCTCTGCCATTACCATAACTCTCTCATTTCCGTTTATTATGAAATATCCTCCAGGATCTAATGGGTCAGAATAATTGTCAATTAATTCTTCATCAGACATCCCATAAGTGTTGCATGCTTTGCTCTTAACCATAATTGGAATTTTTCCAACCTCGACTGTTTCAGAATCAACAGTATCCCCTTTCTTTACAGTTATCTCAAGTGTAACTGGAGCAGAATAAGTTAAATTTCTCAATCTTGCTTCAGAAGGCATTATTAATGATGAACTTCCATCAGCTTCAATGACTTTTGGCTTTTCAATTCTGACTTTTCCAAGAGTGATTTCAAATTCCTCGTTGTTCATGCTTTCAGAAATCTCGTCGACAATTTCCTGCATTCTGTGTTCTAAAAATTCGTTAAAAGAAATTATGTTTGATTCGACTAAAGAATGTTCTTCAAGATATTTTTTTATTATGAGATGATTGTCTTTTTTCATTATACCACCACCCTAAAATAAGTTCCAGACTTCCTTTCAATTTTAATTATGTCTCCAACATTGCAGGCTTCTGGCAAACCAGCATCTGTCGAGAGAATTTTAGGCAATTGCGCCTTAGAAACATTTATTTTTTTCAATAGCTCTTCAGCTTCTTTTTCATTGAGTTTTATGTGTTTTGGTTGGAGAATATGCATCTTGTGGCTATAAGACGGGTTTATAATAAGTGTCAAAGGATAGACTAAACTTTAACAACTTCGCAATTACAAAAAATAGCAAAAATTAGTTTAAAAACTTTTGGGTAAGGAAAGCTTTGCACAAAAAGTCTAAATAGGTGAATTTATAAAGACAGAATTTGCTTTATGGGCATGACAACAATAATAAGATATGTAACAGGATTCCCAAAGAACATAAAATTAGATTCAGAAAAGTTTGATGGAATTAGAGCACAATATAAATTAGAAAGAGAAAATAAAGATGTTTGGCAATATAATGGTCCTTTAAAATTAAATGATTTCAATGTCCTAGAAAAAGTATTGACTTCCGATCAATATTTCAATTTAAACAGAAGGGATTTTTTAAATTTAGTTAGAAAAAGTATTCATGGAAATATTCAATTAACAAATCCATATCACGATATGCACGGTTTGCAGGTTTCTAAAATATTGCTGTCAACCATCGAAATGTTATTAGACTACAAAGAGATCTCATCTTGTAGGGATGCTGAAAGATATATTCATGATCAGGCAGAAAAAAATGGCTTAAAGATACCCGTTTCATTTTCTTATCCCTTTAGATATGAGGATTTGACATATGATACAAGAACTTTAGTATTTCTGGATGATGAGATGAAAGGAGATATAAATCTAAGCAAAACAAGAGGGTATGATGACCCCTGGGCAGGATATACTGAAGAAGGGACAATTTCAATTAATCTTTTAGGGCAAAAGAGAAGGACCGATTGGAATTCATGGCAAGGCAATAGTTTGAGATGGATTGTTGATCCTATCATAAGAAAAAGCATATTAAAAGAAAAGATATCTGGAATTATATTTACAAGGTTATAAAATAATGTAAAAGTTGCATTTCTGCACAAAAAGTGGTTTAGTTATTGTGCACGGTTTATGGAGATTTTATGACAGAAAACTATTAAAAAAATATAAAATGGCCCCGATGGGATTTGAACCCACGACACCTGGATATCTTCGCACTTGTGCGAACCTTGTCGGATTCAGCAATGCGTAAAAGTCCAGTGCTCTAACCAGACTGAGCTACGGAGCCAGAGCATATTCGCGTCTTCGCCCTTGCATTAGAGCGAGTGTGCGAATAATATCTCAGTAAGTAAATTTGTATTTAAAAGGCTTTTTAATAGAACTAATACGAATGAGCTAAGTGACCCATAGACACATTGTTTGCATGAGAAAACCAATGTAAATAATCTCTAACAAAAGAATAATCTCTTTCATTTAAGGGAATTATCATGCCTGTCAATCCTCCATCTCTTATCTTGACTTCAGCTAAAATAGGGGTTCCTTGATGCAATTTTCTCCCTCCTCTGTTATCAACACAAATAACAAATTCTTTCTCGTATGAGTCTTTATGTTCTCTGAGTTCATATCTAACCCCCCTAATTTTGTCACCCAATTGCCTTCTATGATTTAACTCATCTGTTAATTTTTCTAATCCTTTTCTTAATTCTTCTCTTAATTCCATAAAAATCAGTTATTAATTCTGTTTATAAAGATTTATTTATAGCAAAATATATAATTAAACAAACCTCTCCAATCTCTTTTCCAACTCTTCCTGGCTGATTGCCCCTATAAATTGTTCAATGGGCTTGCCGTCTTTTAAAAGAATGAAATTAGGAATTGAACTGACATTGAATTTTCTTGCAAGTGCCTCATTATCTCCGACATTGACTTTTCCGAATTTTACCCTATTTCCGAGCTTTTCGCTTAATTCATCAATAACAGGTTCCATCATCAAACAAGGCATGCACCATTCTGCAAAGAAATCAATGAATACTAATCCTTTTTTTGTGAATTCTTCAAACTCTTTTGTTGTCAGCTCAGGAACGTTATCATTATTTGTCATGATAAATAATTAGAAGAACGATTTATAAAAGTTATGCTAAACTAAATTTTCTCTCTTGCGCTTCCCAGCATCTCTTGCTGAACTTGCTTGTGCAGTTCATTATCATAATCCCTTAAATCTCTTATGTGATGGCATAGTTTTCCCTCTGTACAGAATCCGATGTTGCACTTTGGGTGCAAGAAATAAGATATTTCCGGAACAGCATCGGCAATAGCTTTTCTTTTTTCCCAGGAAGTTGCATATCTTTCTGGCTCGCAGGTAGAACAAAGCCTCAAAGGCAGTTCCAAATCAATCAAATTTATCAAATCATAAGTTTCAGAAGTTCTCAATCTTATATTTTTAGGAACAATATAAAGAGCGTCTCTTTTTTCAAAACCCTCTTCAACAAGTTTACCATAAAACATCAATTGTCTTGCTGTGTGATAAACATAAGGAATCAATAACTCTGGCTGTCTTTTCAGTTTCTCATCAATAGTCATTACCTTGTCTAATTTTTCAATAGGAATTATTTTTGCAAGACGTTCATGATAAGATGTTTCTATAACAGGCCATAATTCTTTCATAGTTTCATAAGCCCTGTCAACAGCAGAATAAACAGACTCGACATTCTGCCTTAAAGTAGCATGTCTTTTTTGTTCGCTCCAGACTCTCCAGGATAATGTATCAATTACCTTTATTCTCACAGCATCGTTGTATTCATTTACAAAAGAATGCAAATCCCGCATATTTACTCTTGCCATGCTTGCTAATAATGTAGGATCCTGTGTTCTGTGAGTTATCCGAAACTTATCCTTTAACCTATCAAGCCAACTTAAGAATCCTTGTGAGAAATCTTTTTCACATTTTACTATCAATGGTTCTGTCGGCATTCCATACATCTGTGCTAATTCTAATGCAGAATTTGGATTTGAAGGGTCTTTGAAAACAGTATAATGCAAATAAGTATCTCTTGGAACTTCAATTCTCTGCTTGTACATTATTCCCGCCCCTGCTTCTTCTGTTAAATTTTCAAGCCTGTTAGCTAAATCATGCAGTTCTCTTGGAAGAAAATTTCCTTTTACATTTAGTTTGTCTTGCCTTGCTTCAAACTGCAATGTTGCCAGGCTGTCTAATGGCAATACAATAAACAAATCAGCAGGATTATTGTAAGGAATTACCTTGTTGAAGGTTTCAACTCCTGCAAGTTTCCCGAATTTTTCTTTGAAATATCCTGCAGCATTAAAAACATCCCTTGAAATTGCCAAATACCTGTCCAATAAGTCTTCCCTCTTGAATAAAACCTTAGGGACAACGATTTCTTCTGTGGTTGTTTCTCTTCTCCTTGAACTCGTTGCCAAGCTTCTTGATGCTACAAATCCAGTCAAACCAGAATCAATCATCTTCGTTCCATTTAAGCCAAGAACAACTCCTGCTAATCCTCCGAGCGAATGCCCTCTTCCAATTCCTGTTGCTGTTTTTTTGAAAATTATTTCTCTCAAGGTTTGCTCTTGATTTTTTGAATCTGCTAAAATTTCCTCTTCCAATGTGTCAAAGCTCATGCCTCCAGAAACTAATGACTGAGCATAAGAAACTAATTCATCTCCTCCTAAAAAGTTTCTTCCAAGGTTCTGCTGAAAATATTTTTGTAATTCAGAATTTTTAATATCAACTCGAGGCCAAATTCCAAGAACGCTAACTTTCAGGTCTTCATCAGTAAGAAATTTTTTCCCTCTGTATTCCCCTGTCATTTTATGAAAAATTGTTTTTCTTTTATAAACAATTATGTTCTGAAAAATATATTTTGAGTTTATTCCCCACAACCCTTAGGATTTTCCCATCCGCATTCAGGGTTAGAACATTTTTCAAGACAATGCCCTTTCTTAATCATTCTTGCTCCGCATAGAGCACAAAATCCTCCTGCTTCTTCTACAATTTCTAACTGTTGTTCTTTTTCAATAACAAGAGATTCAACAACTGGTTCTGTTTCATTATTTTCTCCTCCATTTTCATTGCTTCCTTTGGAAAATTGTTTTTCCAAGAAATGGAATATATAATCTACAGGAGAATCTGCAGTATGAATATCCCGATGGCCGTGAGCAAGCCCATAAGGTTCAAACTTTTGATGCCTGAATTTTTTGATTAATGCCTCCAAAGGAACTCCATATTGTAAATTCATTGATATTAAAATTCCAATAGTATCCATGAGTCCCTTTACTGTTGTCCCTTCTTTGCTCATGTCAATGAAAGTTTCTCCAGGAGTTCCGTCGTCATACAATCCAACTGCAATATATCCTTCGTGTCCTGCAATATCAAATTTGTGAATTATAGCATTTCTCGTATTTGGAAGTCTTCTTCTTACTGGCTTTACTTTTTGTTCTAATTTTCCTTCTGAAAAGTTTAATGGTTGAACTCTCTTGCTTTGGTCTCTGTAAATTGCAACTGCCTTTAATCCCATTTTCCCCGCATCAATGTATGCCTGTTCTATCTCTTCAACTGTCGCTTCTTTTGGCATATTGACTGTTTTTGAAATTGCTCCTGACAAAAACGGCTGAACAGCAGCCATCATTTTCAAATGTCCATAGGTAGAGATTGTTCTCTTTGCATGTGCTGGCTTGTTTGAGCAATCAAAAATTGCGAGATGTTCCTCTCTAATATGTGGGGCACCTTCCATGGTTTCTTTTCCCAAAATATACTTTTGTATTTCACTTATCTGCATTTCATCATAACCTAATTTTCTTAATGTTGGCTCAACTGTTGTATTTATCAATCTCAAACTCCCACCACCGACTAATTTCTTTGTCTGAACTAATCCAATTTCTGGTTCTATTCCTTTTGTATCACAGTCCATCATAAAACCAATTGTTCCTGTTGGAGCTAAAAGAGTTGCCTGGCTATTTCTATATCCATATTTTTCTCCAAGTTCTATAACCTCATTCCATCTTTGCTCTGCAGTGTCAAGAATATTTTCCAATCCTTTTGGCAATTTGTCTCTCTGAATGTTTTTCAACGCATCTGTATGCATCTTCATTACTTCCATCATTGGTTCCTTGTTTTTTTGAAACTCTTCAAATGTTCCTATTTTTTGTGCCATTTCTGCGGAAGTCTTGTAAACATTAGCTGTCATTAATGCAGTGATAGATGCAGCAATTGCTCTTGCTTCATCAGAATCATATGGTAAACCAAGAGACATGATTAAAGCTCCAAGATTAGCATAGCCCGTTCCCAAAGGACGGAACTTATGCGAGTTCTCTGCAATTTTTCTTGTTGGATAAGAAGAATTATCCACTTCTAAGTCCTGCCCAATAGCAGTGAGTCTTATTGTGTGTTCAAAAGCAGGGATATCAAATATCTCTTGTTCATTTTCTTTTTTAAAGGCCATTAAATTTACTGATGCAAGATTACAAGAACTATCATCCAAAAACATGTATTCACTGCACGGATTAGAAGCTTTTATCTCTCCCGAATTTTTGCAAGTGTGCCATCTGTTTATTGTATCATGATATTGCATGCCTGGGTCTCCACAGAAATGAGTTGCTTCTGCAATCGCTCTCATCATTTCTCTTGCTTTGTATTTCGGCATTTTATCAATCATATCTTTATTATGAACAGGAATTGTCTGCCATTCTTTATCATCAATTACAGATTGCATAAATGCATCTGTTGTTCTTATAGAAATATTTGTATTCTGATAATTCACGCTTTCCTGGGCTCTCTGCCAAGGAATTCCATTATCAATTAAAATATGCAGTAATTTCTCTTCATCCCTTTTAGAATTTATGAACTCCATAATGTCAGGATGAGTCACATTGAGAATATCCATCTTAGAAGCTCTTCTTGTTTTTCCTCCTGATTTTACAATTCCTGCGACTTTATCATAAAATGCCCAATAAGCCAAAGGCCCAGAAGGCTTTCCTCCAGAACTTAATTTTTCTCTAGAAGAACGCAAAGTAGAAAGATTTGTTCCTGTTCCAGAACCATATTTGAAAAGCAGGGCTTCTCTTTCTGCTAATTCCATTATTGCTTCCATAGTATCTCCAACACTTTGAATGAAACAAGCAGCAGTTTGTGGATAAAAAATGTCTTCTCCTAGTTGAATAGGTATCGCAGTTCCTTTCTTCGCATTGAATTGAACATAAGTAAACGGAGTTGAATAAAGAATTGTCCTGTCTTTTTCTGCTATTCTCCAGGCTTCTTTTTTTTCTTTGCTTGGCTCTGCACGCAGATGAGTTCCCACATTGAACCATACAGGAGAATTAAATGCCATTTTCTGGCTGTATGCGAGATAAGCTAATTCTTGTTTAAATGCCTCTGCTTCTTTTTCAGAAGAAAAATAATTTTGTTCTCTTCCCCAATCGGCCATAGTGGAACTTACTCTTCCAACCAAATCTCTTACAGAACCTTCTCTTTGAAGAGTTCCCTGCTCTCCGAAAAAATATTTTGAGGCAGTTATTGTTCTTGCCAAAGAACTCCATTGTTTTGGAAATTCAGCATCCCTTTGAACAAACAATTTAACTCCATTGTCATCTGTTATATCAGTATCACTTTTTTCCCAATCAAAATATCCTTCAGCAAGTTTTTCTTGTTGAGTAAAATATCTTTCAATTGTCAAACCACTTTTTTCTTTTGCCATTTTATTTTATTATAACCCTTTCATTTCCCGTTTAAAATCATTTATATCCTGAAAATCTCTATATACAGATGCGAACCTTATGTATGCGACATTGTCAATTTTTTTTATTTTCTTCATAATTAACTCTCCAATCATAGAACTTTTGATTTCTTTTTTTCCAGTTTTTCTTATCTGCTCCTCAATTTCATTTATCATTTTATCTATTTTGTTTTTATCAACAGGACGTTTTTCGAACGCCTTGTGAATTCCGTTTTCCAGTTTTTCCCTGCTGAATTTTTCTCTCCTGTTGTCCTTTTTTATGACGTAAATATCTTCCAATACTGCTTTTTCATATGTCGTGAATCTTTTTCCGCATTTGAGACACTCCCGTCTTCTCCTTATTCCCTCTGGAGACTCTCTTTTGTCTGTTACTTTTGATTCTTTATGCGAACAATATGGACAGTCCATGTTTTATCTTATTTTTTGCACACAACCCATATACAATATGTTGTATGTCAAGCAACCTCTTATTGCTACTTATTGTATAAGCAAGAAAGTAATGAAATATGCACTATTTAAACATTTATTTCCACCAATAGATAGCAACAGCAATATACAAGAAATTTTCAGCATTATACCGCAGAATTGTTTTATCTCTTAATACTAACTAACTGACACATTCTGCAAATCTTATTTCTTGACGGCTCCCCGCAGACTTCACAATAATTCAGTTTTTCTATTGCTTTTAATCTTTGAATTCTCTCAGAAAGTCTGTCAAAGTTTTTCATGATGTTTTCTTTTTGTTTTGTTGTCAATGTATTCATGAATTGCCTTATTTGTATCCTGTAAGAATCAAGAGCACAGGGGCAATGCTCATAAACAACAGGGAGTTTCATTTTCTTTGAGTATTCTCTTATATCATTTTCAGCAACATAGAACAATGGTTTTATTCTCATTATGAATTTCTTGTCTTTTGTATTTTGAGTTATTGCTCCTGAATTAGCGCTTAATTGTGGAGAGCCCTTTAACACATTCATTAAAAAAGTCTGGGCTTCATCATCTAAATTATGCCCTGTTGCAATCTTGCTTATTCCCTGAATATTTCTTGCTTCCCTGTTCATAATCCATTTTTTTATAACTCCGCATATAGCGCAGTTTTTCAGTCCCTTTTTCTCATGCTGAATTCCTGCTCTAATATAACACATAGAACTGCCCATTTCATCTTTTATATCGTAGAGATGCAGTTTTATATCAAGCTGTTTGCATAATTGCTTCACTGAATCTAAACACCTCTCGCTATAACCTCCCATTCCCAAATCAATATGAAATCCTTTGATGTTATATCCAAACTTTTTTAGGAGATATGCAACAACAGAAGAATCTTTTCCTCCTGAAAGCGCAACTAAGATTTTATCCTTCTTTGATAATTTTATTTTTGCAAGAGTTTGTCGTGCCTTTTGCTCTATGTTCATATTAATACTAGACAAGAAACCATTTTAAAATCTTCTTAAATCCTCTTTCGTCTTAATAAATTCGCATTTCCTACAACGCTCACAGAAGATGTCGCCATAGCAATTTCTGCTATTACTGGATGTAACAAGCCGGCAATGGCTACAGGGATTGCAACAATATTATAAAAAAAAGCCCAGAATAAATTCTGCTTTATCTTTCTGAAAGTTGCTTTTGACAGATTAATTGCCTGAACAACTCCTCTTAAACTCCCAGTCGCAAGAACAATATCTCCTGCTTCTATTGCAATATCTGTTCCTGTTCCCATTGCAATTCCTACATTGCTCTCTTTCAATGCAGGAGCATCATTGATTCCGTCACCAACAAAAGCGACCATACCATACTTTTTCATTTCTCTCGTTATCTTGACTTTTTCTTCTGGAAGGACATTTGCTATAATTTCCTTAATCCCAACCTTGTCTGCTATTGCCCTCGCAGTTCTTTCATTGTCTCCAGTAATCATCACTGTTTTATATCCGCTTTGATTTAATTGCGTTATAGAATCAAGAGAATCTTCTTTAACAGCATCTGCAACTGCTATTACTCCCAAAGCTTTTTCATTTTCAGAAACTATCATTGTTGTCCACCCATTCTGCTCAAACGCTTCTATTTTATCTTCAAATCCTTTAACAGAGATTTCTCTTTCCTTAATCAAAGTCATATTTCCTATAACTATATTTTTTGCCTCAATCTTTCCTTCGATTCCTCTCCCTCTTAAAACTTTAAAGCTGGAAACTTTTCTGTAGCTCTTTAGGTTCGCTTTTTTTACAATTGCTTTTGCAATAGGATGCTCGCTTAATTTTTCCAAACTTGCTGCTGTATCCAAGAGATAATTTTCTTTAATTTTAGTATAAATTTCAACAACCTCTGGAGAGCCTTTTGTGATTGTTCCTGTCTTGTCAAAAATAATTGTCTTTACATTCTTCATTGTCTGAATTGCCTCTCCTTTTCTTATCAGAATTCCTCTCTTTGCTCCCATCCCAGTCCCTACCATCAATGCAGTGGGCGTGGCAAGTCCAAGGGCACACGGACACGCAATTACTAAGACAGAAATTGCAACAGAGATTGCCCTGCTCAAATCAGTTGTAAAATACCACCACCCTCCAAAAGTTAAAATTGATATTACCAAAACAACAGGTACAAAAAGGCTTGTTATCTTATCTGCAACTACCTGAATAGGAATTTTTGTTCCTTGTGCTTCTTCAACTAATTTTATTATATGAGCTAAGAAGGTATCTCTTCCTATTTTTGTCGCCTTCACATACAAAATTCCGTCTTGATTTATTGTCGCTCCTATTACATTGCTTCCTTTTTTCTTTTCTACAGGCATACTTTCCCCGCTTATCATAGATTCATCAACAGCACTCTCTCCTCTAATAACAATTCCGTCAGTGGGAACTTTTTCTCCTGGCTTAATAATCATAATATCTCCTATTTTTATCTCAGAAATAGGGATTTCAATTTCTTCTTCCTTGCTTTTTAAGATTCTTGCATTTTTTGCCCCTAATTCCAGAAGTTTTCTTATCTCCTGACTTGCCTGCCCTCTTGCTTTCATCTCAACATACTTTCCTGTTAAAAAGAAAGCCATAATCATTGCAGACACTCCAGAATAATCTAATGTAATTCCTACTAAACTCAAAATCCCTGTAAAATAAGCAATAACAGTCCCTAATGTAATAAGAGAATCCATATTAAAATAAAAATTCAGAAATCCTTTGAACCCGCCTTTAAGCGTACTCCAGCCAAAAATAAAAATTATAGGAAATCCAAAAACTAATGAGATAATTGCGATGACATTATCCTCAAAAAGTTTTAATCCAAAAATTCTTTCTGAAATTGTCAGAAAAATAATTGGTATTGCTATCAACCAAGAAAAAAGCATTCTTCTTCTCCAAGTTTTTATCTCAGATTCTTCTACTGGCTTTTCATGGTGATGTTCATCTTCTTCTGTTAAATAATGCTCAGTATGTTCTTGATGTCCTTCGGGAGTCTGCTCTTTATGTTTCATTGCTTCATGCTCAGCCATTGTCATAGAAGGCATTTCAGGAGACATTTCACCTTCAAACTCCACTTTTCCTGCCTTATACCCTCCGACTCTTGAAACAGCTTTTCTCAATTCTTCTTCAGAAACATCATGTTCGAGTTCAACAAAACCTTTTTTGGCAACGAGATTTACATTCGCGGTTTTAACTCCGTGTATCTTCTTCAGGCTTCTTTCTATGTTTGATGCGCAACTGGCACAATGCATACCTTCAATTTCTATTTTTGCCTTTATTGTCATTTTATAAGTTTATTTTTATTTACTGCATATTTTGTTATTTCAAGATTACATGACCTGTATTTCCTGCACCAATCTTCACATTTTTTAGCAATATTTTTATCTTTATAAATCAGTCCACATTCTTTACATTTATATCTATCTATATTTATTTCCTTCATATCCTTAGATAAATTTTAATTATTTATTACCTGCTCTTTGTACTATGTGCGCCGTATATAGTGAAAAATATAGCAAATATGCCTGCAACAACTGCGTCATAAAACCAAAACTCTGTTGGAATTCCAAGTAAAATACTCTTGGCAATTAATGCAACCCATCCAATAGCATAGGTTACAAAAGCGCAGATTATTGAAATCCATGCAAATATATTCCAGATTGTTCTCATTTTACCCTCCGTTTAATTTTAATTAATTTATCCATTTTATTAAATTTTTTCATATTCATTAGCTATCAAGTTTAAAATTGGTTTTATGCTTAGCAATTTTGCTATAATGCTTATTTCCCAGTCAGGCATTTTGGGAAGTTTTTTTTGTGTGTCTAGAAGTATTTTATAGTCTCGGTTATATTTTAATGTTGTTCTCTTATATTTTTTTTGACCTTCTTCTCTTGTTGTTTTTTTATTTAATATCTCTTGTATAATCTCTCCGCATAATTGGCCAAAATGAATGCTTGTCCTGATTCCCTCGCCAGTTAGAGGAAATGTTTGTCCCGCAGCACAGCCAACAACAAATATATTTTTAACTACCGGCTCTTTCAGACAATAGCAGAAATATCCTCCATGAATTTTACCTTCCTGAAGATGGTATCTCTTTAATAATTTTTTTAAGTTTGGGAGAAGATGCGTCTCTCCTTTATAACTTGCTAAACCAAATCTTGCTTTTTTCCCGCAGGGAAAAAGCCATGCAGCACCATTTTTTATTATATCCTCATCTAAAAAGAATCTTAGTCTATCATCTTTCTTATAAGGAATTTCAGTTTCAATTCCAAAGGAAAGCATATCTCTTTTAACATAATTCTTTTTCAATGAAGATGCCAAAGTAGCTGACCATCCTGTGCAATCCACGATTATGTCCGAACTGAATATGCCCTTGTCTGTAAAAACCTTTTTTCCATCAGTTTTCTCGGCATTTGCAATTAAAAATTCTGCATTATTCTGCTTGTTAAATAATCTGCAAAATTTTGAATAATCTATTGTGCAATATTCTTCTAGGATAGGAATGTCTATTTCTTCATCTTTTATATGGATTGCTGCCTTGTTAAATCTCTGCAGAATTGATTTTTCACATTTGATTTTTTTCATCAGCTGAGTAGTAGTGCCGCAAGCAGAAGTTACATTTGTTCCGATTTTTTTTCTGTCGATTAATAAAACTCTTCCTCTTATTTTGCTTGCAACTGCCAGTCCTGCAAAACTTGCTCCTGCAATTATTACATCATATTTTTTCATTTTTCTTAGTGGCGAGATTTATCTTTGTTTAAATTATGTTTCTTACGCATGTCTCTCATCATAAAATAATGCATTATCGGGCATAGTAAAAGTATAAACCAAAACAGATATTTATTATTTAAACCAAAAATATAAACAAAAATAATCAACAAAAATAATGGAATTCCACAGCATATAATCATCATCAGCCAGTGATTTTGTCTTATCTTTTCAAATATATTTCTAATGCCCATTTTAATGACAACAGCTTCTCCCTGATTTTGGTTTTTTTAAATGCTCTTCAAGTTCTTGTCCATAACTTTCTGCATGCTCACTGCAACAAAATGCTTTTTCTTTTGTTCCAATAAATACAGGATTTTTTACATCTCTAAACACTTCTTTTCCTTTTTCAATTTTCCTTCTACAATATTCGCATTTATTTCTAAATAATCCCATTTTTTCTTATCTTTTCCTTCTGGATTAAATTTAAAAATTAAAAAAATTTATTTAAATTATTATTCAATCTTTTGCTATTTTATTGTATATTGTAGCAAAAATCAGACCTATTAAATAACCGCCTACAAGAACAACTACAAACCCAAGTAGGGTTCTCCCGCTAATGCTTGGAGTTATTGCAATCTTTGTCCAGTCAATGCCATGCACGAATGAACCAAATAAATAAAGAGCAAATGCGGGGGAAATTAAAACCAGCACTAAACATATAAGG
>CAYHEN010000014.1:0-17312 GCA_964355745.1 Candidatus Woesearchaeota archaeon | reverse complement strand
TCTGACGAAGTCGATTTTTGAGCAATCAATCGTGAACGAATGTGAACCTATTTGGGGGTGGGGGGGGATAAGTGAGTGAAATTATATCCATCCTTTTTTATAAACCCCATCATTTTTTATCTCAAAACCTAATTCCTTTTGAGGTAAACTTCTATGTTTAAGCAAAAATGCTTTCCTTTTTCCTCTTTCGTTTTTCAATTCAATAACGCATTTGCTCCAATATTGAAACAAGTCTCCTCCTACAATGTTAACCTCTCTCTCAACTCCTTTTTTTAATTCTTCATCTGACAAAAACCAAGAATAAACTTGATTTGTGATAATAATAGGAATATTCTGCTTCCTTGATATTTCAGAAAGAATTTTCATTTGCTTAGCAACTTCCCTATTGACTTTTTTTATTGTGTCATCTCCCTCTTTTCTTGCGTCTCCCAATTCTAATCTATAAAACATAGCCATTCCATCTACAACAATCAATGCGATTTGCTCTTTTTTCAATTGATTGTCTAAAGTCAAGAAAAATTTCTTCTGTTCTTCAAAACTAGAAGGGGTAATAAGCAAAATATTCTTTAATACATCTTCAAAGTTTTCCCCAACAATCTGTTTAACTCTTTCAGTGCTGAAACCTCCTTCTGTATCAACATAAATAACTTTCTTTCCTTTTTTTGCCTGACTGCATGAAGTTAAAACAGCAAAATTTGTCTTTCCGCTGCCAGGAGGTCCAGCAATCATACTTATAATTCCTTTTTCATAGCCACCATAAAGCCACTTATTCAAATCATAACTCCCTGTAGAAATTCTTTCAACAGCCATCAATAGAAAAGGACAAAATTATATTTAAGGATTATTATAGTATCAAATTATTTTTTGTTGATTTTCTTCTTACCTTAAGCAATATATAAAGTACAATCATTATCCCCAAACTTACTAAAGTCAATATCCCATAATAAACATAAGTACCCATATCTAATCCAAAAAAAGTTGTGACACATTTGGCATTTTCACAGCTATATTGACATTGTTCTACAACTATCCACGTATTATTTTCAGTGCAGGACTGAACTTCCTTGTTAAAGCACCTCATCTGCGAAGGAGTGCATTCAACAGTTCCAGCCTCTCCGACAAAGATTACAAAAGTAGAAAATCCAGGAGAGATGGCAAGGAAATAATAGTATCTTGAATCTTCTCGTATTGAAGTAGTAGTTAAAGCCTCCCATATGCTCTCTGAAGAAGGCACCCTATAGAGAACAACATCGTTGTAAGAATGATTATTCTCTACAAGCCAGGTCTTGTTAACCCTAAACTCCATTGTAACATTATTTATATTTTCATTGCTCATCGCCTTTGTAGTTATGCTAAATGCCTGATAAACCGTACCAAATGGAAATTTTAACCTCATATTTCCAGTTTCAGTTTCATTCTTTGAAATAATTATTGATGCGTTAGAAATATTTGTTTTTGCAAATATTGTTATATTACGTAAGTCTATATTTGGATTTTTAATTGCAATTGAAGCTGAACCTCCGGCAGGTATTGTTATAGTTTGGGTTTCTGTTTGCGTTGGGGGAAGTTCTCCTCCGCCTGGTTGAGATTCTATAATGGGTGATGTTACCTGTTGAGTTGTATTTGAGGTTCTGTTATAGACTCCAAATACACCGGAGTTACCTCCTAAATAAACAAGATTATTAGTTGAATCATAGGTTACTCCCAATAAGCTTGTAGTTCCAATCCAATTATCCGTATCTGTTGCATTTAAATTCTCTGTTACATTAGAAGTTCTGTTATAAACCCCGAACAAACCATTAACACCCCCAAGATAAACAAGTTTATTATTTGAATCATAAGTTACGCTATCGATTTGTGTATTTCCAGTCCAATTATTTGTATCTGTTTCTCTTAAATTCTCTGTTATATTTGATGTTCTGTTATAAACACCGAACACACCACTAGCACCAACTAAATAAACAAGACTACTATTTGAATCATAAGTTACACTATTGATTTGTGGACTTCCAATCCAATTATCAGTATCTGTTGCATTTAAGTTTTCTGTCACATTAGAAGTTCTGTTATAAACTCCAAATACACCATCAGCACCAACTAAATAAACAAGTTTATTATTGAAGTCATAAGTTATTCCATAAATTTGATTTCTAATCCAATTATCAGTATCTGTGGCATTTAAGTTTTCTGTCACATTAGAAGTTCTGTTATAAACTCCAAATACTCTAACGTATCCAACCAAATAAATAAGATTATTATTTGAATCATAAGCTACATCAGAGATGATTGAAGTTCCAATCCAATTATCAGTATCTGTTGCTCTTAAATCTTCTTTAATATTAGATGTTTTATTATAGTCTCCAAATATCCCAGAACTCCCAACTAGATAAACCAGTTTATTATTTGAATCATAAACTGCATCATAAAGATCATTAAATCTAACCCAGTCATTTGGGACATTTAAATCTTCTGTCACATTAGAAGTTCTGTTATAAACTCCAAATACACCACTATTACCAACTAAATAAACAAGTTTATTATTTGAATCATGAGTTACATCACGGATATTTGTAGTCCCAATCCAATTATCAGTGTCTGTTGCTCTTAAATCTTCTGTTACATTAGAAGTTCTGTTGTAAACACCGAACAAACCACTAACACCGACTAAATAAACAAGACTACTATTTGAATCATAAGTTACCGCAAGTAAATTTGTAGCCCCAATCCAATTATCAGTATCTGTTGCATTTAAATTCTCTGTTACATTAGAAGTTCTGTTATAAACCCCGAACACACCATAACTACCAACTAAATAAACAAGTTTATTATTGGAGTCATAAGCTACATAAAGATCTGCATTTCCAAGCGTATTTCCAATCCAATTATCAGTGTCTGTTGCATTTAAGTTTTCTGTTACATTAGAAGTTCTGTTGTAAACACCGAACACATCGAAACCTCCTCCTAAATAAACAAGTTTATTATTTGAATCATAAGTTACACTAAGAAGATATACATCGGCTCCAGCACTTCCAATCCAATTATCAGTATCTGTTGCATTTAAGTTTTCTGTTACATTAGAAGTTCTATTATAAACACCGAACACACCACTAGCACCAACTAAATAAACAAGATTATTAGTTGAATCATAAGTTACACTATAAATAGTTTTACTTCCAATCCAATTTCCAGGGTCTGTTGCATTTAAATTTTCTGTTATATTAGATGTTCTATTATAAGCTCCGAATTTTCCACTTGCTCCTGCTAAATAGACCAGTTTATTGTCTGAATCATAGGTTACTCCCAATAAGCTTGTAGTTCCAATCCAGTTATCAGTGTCTGTTTCTCTCAAATCCTCTGTTATATTAGAAGTCCTATTGTAAACACCGAATACTCCAGATTCACCCACTAAATAAATAACTTTCTCACTCGAGGAATAAATTAAATTATAAATTGTTTTGTCTCTTAACCAGAGATGTTGGAGAGATTCAGTAGTCGTGTTAGACGGTATTTCTAAAGTAGATACTGGATAAATATAAATTATAACAGAAATAATTATCATAAAAACAAACAAGGTTAATATTAAAATATTATTAATTTTCTCTCCTCTTTTCATAGATGGATTAAGAGAAGGCTATATAAAAATTGTTATACTTATTTGAGTTTCTTAAACTCGGCTTCCAAATTGTCTAAATCTTTTGTAATCAAAGAAACAGCGTCGTCAATTGCTTTTTTGGCTGTTTTGCCTTTTGTCTTAACCAAGAGAATTGGTTTTTTTGTAGGATGTTCTCTTCTCCATGCAGTAAAAGTAACACTTGCATCTTTATTCAGATAAACTCTCAAAATTTCTGCAATTGTCAGGTTTTCAATTTCAAGTTTAATTTCATCTTTGCTTAATTTAAGAACATTAATTTCCATAATAAGAATTCTAAAAGTAGATTTATAAAACTTTTGTTTAATTTTTCTTACTTTTCATCCTCTTCAAAGAAATCTTCCTCACTCTCATCTAAAAACTTTTCATCATCCTGACTTCTTTCTTCTTCCCAGCTGTATATCGGTTTTTTCGCTTCTTCCTGTTTCTTCTTCATATTTCTCAAATCAGCAATTTTTAACTGACTTGCTGATTCCCTGTCAAAACCAAGTCTCCTTGGAATTTGTTCAATTGGTTTTGTTTCAGGAAATCCAGAGCGACTTTGCGTGTAATCCATAGAAGCAAGGTTGGAAGTTGAGCTTCCTGATTTACGCAAAGTAACGCCAAGATAGCTTTCTATTTTATTTATAAGCTTATAATCGTTATTTGGCAGAATACCCTGCTCAATCATTCTTACTGTTGCTTCGCTTTCCCCAATTCCTTTTGCAAACTGCTCTCTCGTGGTTTTTCTGTTTCTTCTTATTCTTTGAATAGTCCAGTGAAAATTATCGACTAAATCAGAAGGCTGTTTAACCAATCTTTCCTTTAGATTCCTATCAACCAATTCTCTTAAACTAACCTCTCTCCCTGCTAATAACTTTCCTCTATTTATTCCAGTAAGCATATCTCTCACCGACTTCTGTCTTTGAGAGTCTGCAATCTGATTATCTGTGGGTTTTCTTATAATAGGAATTCTTTCTATAGATGCACAATCACTGCACACCTTCACAATCCCCTTTTCAGATATAGCGTCATACAACCTCGCTTTATCTCCAGAAACCCCACACCTAAAACATTCATTCATCAAAAAAAGGAGTTATGTCTCTTTTTTAATATTTCTGTGCTAAAATATATCATCTAAACAAGATACTTTTCCAGTTCTTCCATACTTTTAATCTCAGTTACTTTAGTTTTTTCATCGATTAATATGACAGGCAATTCGTTTATTCCATATTTTTCAACTAATAAATTTATTGAAGGAAGATCGTTATCTGCGGCTATTGGTATAAGCATCACCTGATCTCCCCTCTTTTCCTTTATTTCTCTAAGCAGATTAGAAAAGAATCTCTGTTTTGACTCCTGTTCCAATGATGGCTCATTATATTTATAGAAATAAACAACATTATGATACTGAGAATTGCATTTCTGTTTTATTGTTATGCTGTTTATCCAGAATAAAGTCCTCAATAAATCAAATCTTTTATGCTGGAATATAATTTCGCTGTTGATTCTGTTGGCTTCTTCATATTTCTGTATCTGCAATGCTTCCTGAAAAATATTATCTCCGAATTTGATGTTTTCTTCAACAAGCAAATCACAGTTTAAATCCAGTACTTCCAATGCTCCTTTCTGAGTTATCTGATCTAAAAGTTGCATCTCTGCGTTCAGGTAAAAAGTGTTAATCTTTCCTACTCTTGATGCTTCCAGCATATACCCCATGAAAATTCCAAGATTAAAAACAACAATAGTTAAAAGCAAAGCATACAAAAAGATATATTTTTGATTTTTTATCATATTACCCCCAAGTGTAATTCTTCTTTATAAAATTATATATAGCTGTTATCATAATAAAAGGATATGTTGAAAGATAAATTAAGAAATATGCTAAAAAATTAAACATACTTTGTCTTTTCAAAACACCAGATTTCATCACAGATAAAATCAAGATAGTAAACACAAAACCTGCTACAAAGAGGATTATCCCTAAATAATTAAGGAAACTGGGCGTTACAAATACACTATCCATTGTTAATATTGGGACCCCCACAGGGATGGAATAAGTGATAAGAAGATAATTTGAAATTATTCTTCTAATCAATAGATAAAAAAATATGCTTAATCCAACTAAACCAAGGAATAATTGAAGTGTGAAAAAAGGAAGTATAAAAAATCCAAGCATTCCTCTCTTAAAAAAATCTTTTTTGTATTTCAAGATACATTGCAATCCTCCCATATTCCATCTTCTTCTCTGCCTATACCATGGCTTGAATTTTTTTGGGACAGTAGTTGTAGCATAAGTGTCAAGACACATTTCTCTCCTATATCCTGCTTTTGTTAACCGCCAGGCTATTTCAATATCTTCTGTCATATTTTTAGAATCAAAACCACCAATTTCTTCTAGAACAGACTTTCTGTACATTGCTAAAGGCCCAGGAGTTACATAAATCGCATCAACATATCCTAAAAGCTTTCTCGTAAAAGCAATAACATGATATTCTACATCCTGTAATTTTTCAAAAAATGTTTTGTTGTTTCTTGGAATAAATATACATGTTGCAGCGCCAACTTTTTCATTATCAAAAAAACCAACCAATTTCTTAAAAGAATCTTTTGCCGGGTAGCTATCCGCATCTACAACTACAAAGAGCTCTCCTTTTGCTATTTCAATCCCCCTATTCAAAGAATCTCCTTTTCCTGTATTTTTCTTGTTGATTAATTTTAATTTTGGATATTTTTTCAGTAATTCTCCCACAATTTTTTTTGTATTATCAGTAGAACCGTCATTAATTATAATTACTTCTTTAAGAGGATAATCTATACCAAAAACAGCATTTATGGTCTCCTTTATTGTATCTTTTTCGTTGTAAGCAGGAATCAAAACAGAAACTTTATACTTCTTTCTTGTTTTTGGAGAATCAAAAAGAGTTTTCTTATTATTCATAAACAGCAAAAGATATAAAAAAAGAAAAAAAATTGATACAAACATGTATCCAAGATAAATTATCGGAAGCAGTTTCATTCTACTTTTCAGAATTATTTACTTTTAAAGATTCTTGTACTGAATTCTCTCCCTGAAAAGTAAAATAATCATAAAAGTCGTCGCTTAGAGTTAATTCTTCTGTGTGCCCCATTTTTTTCTTCTTAACTAATCCCAAACCAACGAATTTTCTGATGTGTTCATATCCTTTATTTCCTCTTATCTTTATAATAACAGATTGTTTGATTGGCTGCTTGAACGCAATTATCCCAAGAGTTTCCTGCTCTGCTTTTGAGAACTCGCTCCTTCCTCCTGCAACCTTATTTATAATTCCATGATACTGCGGGCGGACATCCATTTTCCACATCTTGTTTTTTTCGATAATTTCAATTGCAGAATCGTTTTCATCATACTTATCTTGCAATTTTTCAATTAATTCTTGAATGATTATCGGATTTAAATCTGTGAGAGAAATAAGCTCGCTCATGTTGAGGAATCTTCCGCATATAAAAAAGACTGCCTCTAATTTTTTCATATCCTCTTTCTCTCTTGCTTCATCTATTTCCTCTATTGTTTTGCTTGTTGTCATGATTAATAGAAATAAATAAGATTTAAAAGAGTTGTTAAAAAACAATTTAGTAATAAATGGGGGTTTAATTACAGTAAATAATGTTAATCAGTTTATATTAGAAAAAACGTGCCAATATTATGCAGGTACTCCAAATTCAGATTGGTGTAAATGGTCTTCTGAAGTTAGGGAGGTAGATTGGAATCAACAGGCTCCAGCAGGTGCAAATTATATGTGCTGTAAGTATAATTCACTTGATATAAGGTGCGGGGATAATGTACATGATGGGTGTAGGTACTATTATAGAGGAAGCAGAACTCTGGGGGCTGATGACCCCATTATTTATCCTAATTAAGATTATTTTCTAAAGATAAATTTTTCCTACTAATCTTAAATTCTAAATCTTAAAATAGCTCCAACCCCAGAAAGATTATTGAACTGCTCTCCTTCTGTTGTCTCTGTAGAAACTATTTCTATATTAGAGCCGATATTTTCAGCTAATTCCACGAGTTCTTTTGAAATTTTCTTGTCAAACTGTTTAGAGACTATCAGAGTTTCGACAGCTCCATATTGCAATGCTTTTCTTATGTCTTTCTCCTTGTAATAAGCCAAATCAGGTTTTTCTCCGAGAGTCTCAAAAAATTTCTCCAAAATTTTTTTTTCATAAACAATTTCTTGGTCTGCTAGTATGTCCCTTGATTTCTCAACCAGTTCTTTTAACCCAGACTCATCGCTGTCCCCAATGTCAATTCTACCAATAACTTTCTCTCTAAGTTTTGTAGCCATATATTCCCCATCAAGAAATTCGTCTTTTGTAGGAATAGGACCACCAACAAGAATTCCTTTTAGTTTTGGCATTTCAAAAAATATTTTCTTCATTTCTCCTGCAATTCTCTTGTAAAAATCTTTAGTAAGCCCTTCTGTAATTCTATGAAAGCGTTGGGAAGAATTATGGACAAGAAACCCATTTGCGAAGAAGTTTCCTTCTTCGGTTTCTATGTCAATTAATTTAATATTTTTATTATTTTTTTTAATATCTTTAATGTCCATTGTATATAGTTTATTATCTTGGTCAAAGGTTATTAACTGATCTCCAACCCTAAGTTCATCTGTAGGAATTTCAATAATATTATAATCTTTTTCTCCAATATCCTTAAAGAAAATATGGTCCCCTGAACAAATAGTTTGCCAACAATCTTCAACACTAATTTCAAAATATTTATCCTTATTAACTTTCCATATATTATTTACTTTAGTAAAGATAATTTTTTTATTAATTAAATCATATGCTTTGATTTCTTCTCCTATCTTAATCTCCCCTATTTTTTTAGTTCCTTCTTTGGTTTCTACTGGCATTAAAGGACTCAGACATTGTCCTCCTGCTCTAATCTTGCTTGGAATTCCAGAAGTCATTTTCTGCAAAACTTCTATTCTCTTTCCTTCAAGCATTCCTATTGTCGCTTCTTTTCTATCCATAACAAGCAATCCAAAAACTTCAGAAACTTCCAGCATAATTCTCAATGGCTCAAGGACAAAATCCTTATCGCATCTGTACAATCTTGTCTTCAATGGCTGCGGAGGTTCAATAGTCCACAATTGCAAATCGCTCTGCCCTTCCACCTTAGAAACATTTCCACAAAAAAGGCCAAGTCCATTCTCAGGGGTTCTTTTCAAACCTTTCAGATACCTCACAATTTTTTCAAGAGCATCAATAACATTGTTCCTTGTTGTAGTTGATTTAATATTTTTTGCAGTGGATTTCTCTGCTTCCAATTGTCTTTGCACAGAATTAACATCATATCCTGCAGCAATGTAAACACTTATGAATTCTGTATGTCTTCCTTTATGGCTTTCCAACTCCTTCAATTTTTCTTCAAGTTCATTTTTAGTTAGTTTAACCATATAGAAAAAAGAGGAACATAATTTATAAAATTACGTATCAGAATATTTTGTGCCGGCTTCTGGAAGAGTTGCTTTAAATTCTTTCCCAGGTTTAATTAATAACGCGCCAGAAACAGATAGGAATCGTTCTTCATAATTTTTTATTATTTTATAATCTTCTGTTGTAAGCCTCAAGGGACCAAGAGGAGCATTTAAAGATAAAGAATTTTGAGATTTAAACTGTCTAACCTTATACAAATTTTCTTTAATTTTTTCCCAGTCTCTCTTATATCTTTCTTTTCCGGGTTCAGGCCATTTACTTATATGAATTGACTTATCCTTTTCATACTTCCGAAAATATGTTTGATAAATCTCTTCTGTAATAAAGGGGGTAAATGGAGCAAAAATTTTTAATATAGTTAAAAGAGACTTATATAATGTATATTCCACAGATAATCTTTTATCTTGTTTCCCTTGATAAATAATCTTTTTTATAGTCTCCAGATAATTATCACAGAAATCATTCCAAAAAAATTGTTCAATTTCTTGTTTAACTGTTGAATATTCATATTTTTCAAAACTTTTAGTACAATCTTTGATAACTTTGTTTAATTTACCTAAAAATTCTTCATCATCTTTGGATAAGTTTATTGGTTTTTTTTTCGGCTTGTAATTTTTAATGTTCATAAAAATGAAATTGGTCGCATTCAACAATTTTGTTATGAATTTTTTTCCTGTAATAACATCTTTTTCCTGATAATCAAAATCTTCTCCTAATTTTGATGACGCTGCCCAATATCTCAAAGCATCTGCTCCGTAATTTTTCATAACGTCCTGTGGTTGAATTGCATTTCCTTTGCTCTTTGACATTTTCTCTCCTTTTAATGTAACCATTCCAGAAATAGCTATATCTTTCCATGGATTTTTATTGAAATGAAGGTTGCTTTTTACAACTGTGTTAAAAAGCCAGAAACTTATAATGTCATGTGCCTGTGGTCTTAAAGACATTGGAAAAGCCTTTTTCTGATCACTTTTATCTAAGAGCCTTGTAGATATAATAGGTGACATTGATGACGTAAACCAGGTATCCAAGACATCTTTTTCTGCTGTGAAATCACTGCTTCCGCACTTGCATTTTTTGTCTGGCTTGTCAGTTAAAGGATCTACAGGCAAATCTTTTTCATCTGCAAAAACAGCCTCTCCACACTGCTTGCAATACCAAACAGGGAAGGGAATTCCGAAATATCTCTGCCTTGAAACAAGCCAGTCCCATTGCAATCCTTTAATCCAGTTGTCATATCTGACTTCCATAAATTTAGGATACCAATTCAACTTTTTCC
Source organism: Candidatus Woesearchaeota archaeon (assembly GCA_964355745.1). Lineage (GTDB taxonomy): Archaea > Nanobdellota > Nanobdellia > Pacearchaeales > GW2011-AR1 > RBG-13-33-26. The sequence continues at coordinate 6,918 of CAYHEN010000014.1, read as the reverse complement.
CCCAAGATATCATTTCTTTTTTCAAATCCAGATACTTAACAAACCATTGCTTGCTTCTTACAAATTCTATCTCTGTTCCGCAACGCTCATGAACATTAACAGTATGAACAATCTTCTTTTGGCTTTTCAGCAAGCCGTCTTTTCTCAAATCTTCGATGATTGTTTTTCTCGCATCTTTTATTGTCATGCCTTTATACTTCCCCGCAATTTCTGTCATCTTCCCTTCTCTGTTTATTGCTTCTTTTATCAGAAGATTGTAAGCTTTCTGCCATTCCATATCTGTCTGGTCTCCAAAAGTGCAGCACATGACAACTCCTGTTCCTTTTTCCTTGTCAACTCTTGCATCTTCCATTATTGGGACTTCAAAACTAAATAAAGGAACTTTTGCTTTCTTTCCTTTCAATTTTTTATATCTTGAATCAGAAGGATGATAAAAAACAGCAACACATGCAGGAAGCAACTCTGGACGCGTAGTCGCGATGATTAAATCTTTTCCATCAACTTTAAAGACAATATCATTAAACATAGTTTCTATTTCTTTGTCCTGTGCCTCTACTTGAGAGATTCCTGTCTGGCATTCGGGGCACCACATTGCAGGAGCATTTTTTCTATAAACTCTTCCTTTTTTGTATAAATCAATAAAACTCCATTGTGAAATCTTTCTTGAGTGTTCATTGATAGTAGAATATCCCATATTCCAATCACAGCTTATTCCGATATTTTTCCAATCCTGAATAAAAAGAGGAAGCTCTTTTTTTAGATAATTCAGGCAGAGTTTTATGAAAGCCTCTCTTGACATGTCTCTGGAACGGACATGCTCTTCCTTTTCAATAAGCCTTTCTGTCGCAACTCCATTATTATCTGCGCCAAAAGGGTAAAATATATTATTCCCTTTCATTCGCTTGTATCTTACAATAAAATCCTGCTGTGAATATGAAAAGGCATGTCCTATATGCATTCTTCCAGAAACAGTGGGAGGAGGAGTATCTACTGAATAAATTTTTTTCTTACTTTTAGGATTAAAGGAATAAATTTTTTCTTTTTCCCAAAAATTTCTCCATTTTTCTTCTATGTCATTAAAATCATTAACATGCTCAGCCATCATCTAATTATGAACAAGAAACTTTTAAACTTTGTCTTCAAAGTTTTTGTATTTCAATTCAAAACCATAAATTTCCTTGAATTTCTTGGCAAATTTATTTTTTGAATCAATATCTTTCAGTGATTTTATCAATTTCAAAAGTTTTTGTTTTCCATAATTTTCAATTAAAAACTGAACAGCAAAACCACATTCATAATAAGCATCTCTGTCCATAGAATCATAATTTTTCAGGAATTTATGAAACTTGGATCTTTCTTTGTTTTTATTCTCTTTTGATAAATAAACTGCAATTCCTTCCCAAAGCCAATGGGGTTTTGCTCTCCTAAATTTTGCTACGCAATAAGTAAAAGCATGAGCTATTTCATGTCGAAGTATTCTTTCAATTTCTTTATCATTTTTAAAATATTTATTTTGCAAAAATAGGTATTCTCCTTTAGCATGAGCAGTAGCACTTTTTCTTAACAATCCTTCTGTTAATTCAGAATAAATTTTTGGAGAAAGTTTAAAAATCTTAGGCTTCTGAGTTTTCCAATTAAAATCAAAAAAGAGTTCATATTCTTTCATAATCTTATTGTATATTTTATCTACCGATTTTTCCTCTTTTGACTTAACTTCAAATATCATTCTAATAATAAAGAATTATTATATTTAAATCCTGTCAAAAATTTTGTTTAGCAAAATTTTTATACCCTCCTTTCATTAAAAACGTATGGCTGATAGCGGAATAAATGTGCCTTCTGGTTTCGGAGGATTAGTAAAGTTCAAAGAAGAATATGAAAGCAAATTCAATTTAAAACCAATGCATGTGGTCATGTTTGTAATTTTAATAGTTGCATTTAGAATTGCTTTACCTCTTTTTGTAAAATAAAATGTTTCCAAACCTAAACCAAAAAAGCATGCAGGCAATTATGAAACAGCTTGGGATGAATCAGGAAGAAATAGATGCTTCTCGTGTGATAATTGAAAAAGAAGATGGAAACAAGATAATTATACAGAATCCATCTGTAACAAAAATAAAAATTCAAAATCAGGAATCATTTCAGATAACAGGAGATGTTGAAGAATCTGAAACAGAAAATTTTTCTGAGAAAGATGTTGAAGTTGTAATGCAAAAAACAAATTGCACTCGTGAAGAAGCACAAAAAGCACTGGGAGAGACAGAAGATTTAGCAGAGGCTATATTAAAATTATCCTAATTTAGATTTCTTAATAAAAAGATATAACAAATTAGTGCAGATAAATATAAAAAGACTTGAGCCCTATGGATTTATACTTCTAAAGGGGTTAAAATTTTGTATGGAAGATATAATTCAGGAAAAAATCAGTGCAGATCATTTGCTTTATGTAAGTTTGAAGTACACAAAAACCTGCGATGTAATTATGAATTTGATTCTGAGATGGAAAAGAATGATTGAAACAAGCATAGAAAAAATGCTGGAGCATGCAAAAAAGAGAAAAAAAATTTCTTCTGTGTCCTCTAACCCTGTAGGCATGATAGAACAGATTACTGTATTATTCAAAAAAGACAGGGAAGTTTTAGAAGTTATTGAATTATATGAAATGTTCAGAAAAATCCGTGAATTAAGAACAGAACGAATTGGAGAGTTCAGGAAGAATGTTACACTAAAAGTATTTTATCAGGGAAAAGAGATAGATATAAATCTTGAGAAACTTAAAGAGTATGCTGAGCTCTTAGAAAAATTTATAAGCAAAGTAAAGCAATTTCTTTTATCGTAGGACTAATTTTTATACTATAAAATGAGAAAAATGATTGTCATAACCTCTGGAAAAGGAGGAGTTGGAAAAACCACAACCGCTATAAATTTGGGGGCGGCTATGAATTATTTCGGGAAAGATGTTCTTGTAATTGACGGCAATCTTACAACACCAAATATAGGCATTCACTTGAATTCTCCAGAAGTCCCTATAAATCTTAATCATGTATTGCTGGGAAAGGCAGATCCTTTTGAAGCAGTTTACGAACATGAGTCGGGAATAAAGATTATGCCTTCTTCATTATCAATAAAAGATTTGAGTAAAATAAAGACAGAAAGAATAAGGGAGTTTAAAGAGGATTTCAAAAAAATTTCTGAATATGTCATTGTTGACAGTGCTGCTGGGTTGGGAAATGAGGCTCTTTCTCTTATTAAAATGGCAGATGAACTGATTGTTGTTACAAATCCAGAAATGCCTGCAATAACTGATGCTTTGAAAGCAGTAAAAATAGCAGAGAAAATGAAAAAACCTGTTTTAGGGATTATAGTCACAAGGGTTAGGAGAGATGATATTGAAATGCAACCAGAAAGTGTAAGAGAAATGTTAGAAGTTCCTATTTTAGGGATGGTGCCAGAAGATATCTCTGTACAAAAATCTTTAAGCATGAAAGATGCTGTTGTCCACACCCATCCAAAAAGCAAGGCTGCTCGTGCATACAAAGAGATTGCTGCAAGACTCTTAGAAGTTCCATATGACTCAGATAAAGACAGAGAGAAGTTAGTTGAAAGAATTCTCAGGAAGTTTGGGTTAGTTAAGAAGAAGAAATAATTAGGAATTTTTAAGAAAATTTTAAATATACTTGCTCTTTCTTTCTATATGGTTAAAGATATATTTGGTAATGAGATAACTCATGACCTTTATGGAAATCCATTAAAAAAAGAGAATAAGAGAGGAACTATATATGCTTATGATAGAGATAAAGTTTTACAAAAACAAAAAGGATTATGTGCCGGGAAAGATTGTAAAAGATTACATAATGGAAAAAGAATGCCAGTTAATATAAGAAGCAATTTCGACCACATTATTCCATTGAGATTAGGCGGGAAAGATAATGCTTCAAATCTTCAAGCACTTTGTGCAAATTGTCATCAATTAAAGACACGAGAAGACAGAAAATTAATTGCACAGAAAAAACAAAAAGAGAATAATAATCCAAGTAAAAGTAATTATTGGACTAATCCATTAACTGGAAAAAGAGAAAAAGTAAATAACCTGTGGGGGTTGTAAATACATAAATTATCTCACCTTACTCCCTGCTTTAATGTCTTTTTCAGGAACAAGTAAGACAATTTCTGACTCATCCTCAGAAACAGCAGCCAAAATCATTCCTTCGCTTGTAATTCCCTTGAGCTTTTTTGGTGCTAGATTAGCAAATAAAATTATTTTCTTTCCTTTCAATTCATCTTTGCTGTAATGTTCTTTAATTCCAGCGCAGACGGTTCTTTTTCCCATCTTGCTTCCCAAATCAACAGTTAATTTGTAAAGTTTATCTGCTACCTTAGTTTGGCGTTTAGACGAACTAGTTAAAGGTTCATCCTTTAACTCAACATCTTCCACTTTCAAAATCTTTCCAACTCTCAAATCTATTTTTTCCCAGTCGGAAAAGTTTATTGTCTCTGCCATATCAAGAAAATTATATTGCAGATAAAAGTGCTTTTATTATTATAACACCAACTACTATTGCAATTGCTGCTTTTATAAAATTTAAGATTATATCAACAGGGTCATTTCTTGCCATTTTTTAAATATCTCTGTAATTCTTTAATATCTGATTTAATATTTATAAGCTGTTCATTTATTTTAAGTCTTTCGCTTATCTTTTTTAATTCTAAATCCTGATTAGATAATTTAGTCTCAAATTCATTAACTTTTGATTGAAATCCAGTAATTATAATAAAAATGATGAATCCGATAATAATAACGATAATGGCAGTAAGATTAATTAACCCCAATGAGAATAAATATGCTGAAAGAAGATTAATAATAAATCCAATTATAGATGAAATTATTATACTATTTGATTTATCCCCCATAGAAAACTCTCTTAAGTATGATTAATAAAGATTTATATAATAAAATTTTATATCTTCCTAAATAAAATTTCTCTTTTTTTAATTTTATCATTCTTGAATTGCTTTACTATTTTCTCGCTCGTTTTAGGAATAAAAGGAAAAAGCAATTTCCCGATTTCTTTTATGCTTTCAACAAGTTCATAAAGCACTTTCTTATCATGTGTTTCCCAAGGCTTTTTTTCCTGAACATATTCATTGCAGAGGTCAATAAAAGCAAAAATTTGACTTAATGCTCTGTCTATTCTGTATTCTTCAAAATATTTTTCTATTTCCCTTGTTCTTAGCTTTTTCAATAATTTATTTTCTCCTTTTTCTGTTCCATACTTTTCTGCAAGAGTAGCGACTCTTGAGATTAAATTCCCCAACTTATTCGCGAGCTCATTGTTGTGTCTTTCTATCAAAATTTCTTCTGAATAATCTGAATCTTCAAAAACAGAGCATCTCAATAGAGAATATCTTACAGAATCTGTTCCGTATTTTTTAACAAGCTCAAGAGGGTTTATCACATTTCCTAAACTCTTGCTTATTTTTTGTCCTTTGATATTGAGGTAACTATGAACTAACAATTTTTTAGGCAGTTCATATCCAGCAGAAAGCAAAATTGCAGGCCAAATAACAGAATGAAACCAATTTATCCCTTTTCCAACAACATGCAAATCAGCAGGCCAGTTGCCGTTTGAAGCAGAAACATAATTTACAAGTGCATCAAACCAGACATAAACCTTAAAATTCTTGTCGATAGGAGAATCAATTCCCCAATCCAAATTTGTTCTTGAAACACACAAGTCCTTCAATCCCTCTTCTTTTAATCTCGACAGAATTTCTTTTCTTCTTGCTTCAGGAATAATGTAGCTTCTAATGAATTTTTCAATATTGTCTTTGTATTTTGAAAGTTTGAAAAAATAAGCTTTTTCTGAAAGCAAAATTGGTTTTTTGTTATGCTCAGGACACTTTCCATCAACCAAATCTTTTTCTGTCACAAAACACTCGCAACCTTCGCAATATAATCCTTCATAGCTTCCTTTGTAAATTTCTCCTTTTTCATACACTTTTTTGAAGATTTGCTGAACAGTTTTTTTATGTCTTTCCTCTGTTGTTCTTATAAAATCATCATTACTAATATTCAATTTCTTGCATAGTTCAATAAAAGTCTTTGAATTTTCATCAATGAATTTTTTAGTTGAAATTCCTTTTTCTTTTGCAGCAATTACATTCTTCTGTGCATTCTCATCTGTTCCTGTAAGAAAAAAAACTCTTTCTCCTTTTTGCCTGTGATATCTTGCTATAGCATCAGCTAAAACTTTCTCATACGCATGCCCTATATGTGGCTGAGCATTGACATAATCAATTGCAGTTGTAATATAAAATTTCTTGTTTGCCATACAAAACTTACAGAAAAAGAATATAAAAAACTAACCTTTCTGTTTGATTTCTGCCTCAACCAAACCAGATAATTCTTCCAATTCAGCCAATTGTGGTTTAATAAGATGTTCAAAAAAAACTTTGGCCTGTGCTTCGGGTAAGTTTGCAACATCTCTTATAACCTGCACATAATAATCATCACTAAAATCTCTTCCTTCTCTCAGTCCATAAGCTAATATTGTTTTTGTTCTTGGTGGTCTTGTTTCCTTAAGCTTTTTTTGTAATGGAAGACTCCATTTTGGATATCCTTCAATAAACCAATTAATCGCATCAGACTGACTTATAGTGCTCTTCCTTCCCATTTTAGAAGTTATTACAGCAGTAACAGGACTATCCTCTCTAATTACCTCGTTATTAGTTAATCTAGAATAAATTTCAACAATCTGTTCCTGTTCTGTCCTTGTTAAATATCCCCCAATACTTGCAACTGTCCTGCCCTCTCTTGAACAAGCAACAGCAAGTTCTACTCTAGAAGTTAAATCGTTTCCCATTGTTTTATGATTAACTTAAAATATATAAGCATTGTTATAATGAAATATATCAAGC
>CAYHEN010000013.1:0-18553 GCA_964355745.1 Candidatus Woesearchaeota archaeon | reverse complement strand
CATTATTCAGACTTTCTATCCACTCTGCCCATTCTGTAATTTTTACTCCATAAAGAGTAGGAACCCATTCAACTCTTTCATTAGGGAGAACATCTGTGAATATTCCTAGAGTTATGCTTCCAGAAGGAAGTGTGGCATCTTTGTTGAGGCTATTCCATGTAAATCTCTCTTCAGTATGTGTTCCTGTCTGATTTTGAATACAATCATATTTTTCTATACTTCCATTAACACTTAATCTTTCTTTACAAACTGTCTCATAATCAGGAACCTCGATATTGTAATATGTTTTGTACTTATAACTAAATAGTCTGCTAAATGGTTTCATATCATTTTTAACATCGTAAAATTCCATGTTATCGAAAACATTAGAATAACCATCTACATAATTTTCTATTGTAAATTCAGCAACTAATCTGTCTTTCCCTCTTATTACATTGTATATCTGCGGAGTATTCAATCTTATTTTCGCTACCTCAATTGCTCCATTACTGATAGTTACAGTATTAGTTACAGAATCATAACTCTTGGTGTTGTCTGTGGGAGCTGCAAGAACAAAATATAAAGAGAAAATAACAAATAGGATAAATAAAGCAATTATAGAAATAACTACCCTCCCCTTTTTATTCATAGTCACTTAAAATCACTAATAATCACGCATATATAAATCTTTTGTTTTAACTAGGAACTTAAAAAATTCTAAAAAACTCTATTTAAACAAAATAGGTGTGAAATATACTTCAATTACTGCAGCAACTATCAAGATGAACAGAGCAATGCCTAATAGGATTCCAACATGAACTAAAACTTTAACGAATTTCTTGTCTGCGACACCATGCCTTATAACTCCTACTCCAAACATACCTCCTGCTAATGCAGTCGTGAAATATGCTGCTATTTCTGGAAACCCGTGAATCATGTATCTCAATAAGCCAATCGGGATTTCATGTATAGTGTATTTTGTAAAGATGCCTATTGCTGCAGATATTACGCTCGCATTCCACGCCAAAACAAAAATAGCTCCTGCCCCGAAAATAAGAGAAAATATCAGCGTAAGTATCATAACTCCAAAATTATTGCCTATTATAGAAAAAAATCTTGCAGCACTCTCTGAAGTATTGGAAGAAATTGTTTTGCTTGTAAGAGAATACTTAGCAACACAATCTTCTATGCTTCCTGGGCTGTTTATGCTACAATAGGTTTCTATTTGCGCATTTAACAGTTTTGGATCCTGCAAAATCACATTCCAAACTGCAAAAGCAATAATAAAACCCAAAAAAAGCCACATGAAAGCATAAATTGCATCACTGTGGGTTTTCCATACCCACCAGGCTCCGTCTATCTCCTCATCTTCTTTTTCTTCCTGCCTTATTATAAAAAACATGAAGGGAAGGGAAAACATAACACAAAACAAGACAACAATCAGTCCAGAAAACTTTGACAATACAGAATCTCCTTTAAAGAGAAAATGAACTAGTATAAGAGAAAGAGAAGCGTACAAAAGCCCAATGAAAAACATTTTCCATGGCCCCTTCTCAGCTCTTTTTGGATTAATCATTGACTCTAACATTTATATATAAAGAAAAAGAGATTTTTTAAACTTTCATATTTTATTAATATAATAAATAACGAAAGAATTTGATAAATCAAATTCTGTTATTGTTTTAAAAGATGACAAGAAAAAACAACAGGAAGAGATTTGATAAGATAGCAAGGGATATAAAAAATGTGAAAATTCAGGGTGCAAGAAATATCGCAAAGGCAGCTCTTTATGCGTATTCTCTCATACCAACAAAAACTTCGATTAAGAAGCTTGTTTCTCTTCGCCCGACAGAACCAATGCTAAAAAAAGTTTTGGGTCTGACAAAAAAAGAACCATACAAAAAAATTTTAGAACATTTCGATTCAGCGCAAGAAGGAATAAACAAGCATGTTTTGAAGTTGATAAAAGATAACGATGTTATCTTCACACATTGTCATTCTACAAATGTTTCTAATGCTTTGATATATACAAAAAAGAAAGGGAAAAAATTTGAAGTCTACAATACAGAAACTCGTCCATTGCTTCAGGGAAAGAAGACAGCAACAGAGCTTTCAGAAGCAAAAATAAAAGTGACAATGTTTGTTGATTCTGCCTTGGAAGATGCCCTAACAGGAGAAGGGAAATTAAAAAAAGTGAATAAGGTGTTATTGGGATCTGATGCTCTGCTTAACAGAGGGATTATAAATAAAATAGGAAGCGAGCTTGTTGCACGAATTGCAAAACAGGAAAAAATACCTTTTTATATAATTGCTGACTCTTGGAAGTTTTCCAAAAGCAAAGTTCCAATAGAAAACAGGAGTTTAAATGAAATCTGGAATAAAGCTCCAAAAAGCATCAAGATAAAAAATCCTGCCTTTGAGTTTGTAAGAAAAAAATACATTTCAGGAATTGTAACAGAATATGGTTTGATGAGTTACGATAAGTTTGTTAGGAAGATGAGTTCTTAAAAAAAGAAAGATTTAAATAGCAAGTAAGATTTATCTTACTATGAATAAAATAGGTATAACAAGAATGAGTTCTAAAGGACAAATAGTAATTCCTGCAGATATGAGAGAAGGAATTGAAGAAGGAGATAAACTGGTTATAATTAGAAACAAAAACCACATCATCCTAAAAAAAGAAAAAGATTTTTCTGAGAAATTGGAAGAAGATTTAGAATTTGCAAGAAGAACAGAAGAAGCATACAAAAGGCATGAAAGAGGAGAGTTCATCCAGATGGACTTTGATGAATTTATCAAAGAAATGGAAAAATGGTAAAAATTATCTTTGATGATAATTTTAAAGAGATTTTTTCTAAAATAAGAGATAATTTATTCAAAACAAAAATAATCAAACAATTAAATAAAATCAAAGACAATCCGCAGGTTGGGAAACCGATGATGCATGACAGAAAGGGAACGCGAGAATTATACATTAAACCTTTTAGGGTATCCTATAAATTTCATGTAGATAAAGGAATGGTTGAAATCCTTGATTTATATCATAAAAAGAAATAATGAACTTTGACCTAATATATTGATTAATCTTCATGCTTATGCTCGTGTGAATGCAAATGGGTATGTGAGTTTTGTTTTTCCTGAATTTCATTCATCATTTTGGTTAACTCTTCTCCGAGCTCTTCTAAATTATGCTCTAATTCTTGTTTTATCTGTCCTAATTTCTTAATCTGCTCCTCAATTAATTCTTTTGTTTTAGGAATGGTTTTCTTTACAAAATTTCCATTACCTACATCAACATTCAATTCTTCAGAAATTAACTTCGCTTTAACAAAAATTCCTTTTCCAAGAGGAGCAAATATCTCTTTGTCTTTTCCTCCAATAAGTTCGCTTAATCCAAAATTCAGTGAGTTTAGTTCAACAACCCGCCTTTCAACTGCTTGTATTTGCTGCTGAAGTTCCTGAATTTGTTTTTCAAACATGCTGAACTTGTACAAAACTTCTTGTTCTTCTTGTTCTTTAATATCGTCTGTCATAAGAATTAGATTTGAGTGTGGCTTTTAAAAGTTTCCTCTATCCCTCCTCCAATCCCCCCTACCGCCCTAAGAAATTTTTATCCCCCCTTTTTATTATTAGCATATCGCTACATTTTTTCATTAACAATATAACTAATCTTTTGTGAGTTTACGAACAAACAATCACACAACCTTCATCATTTTCCTAAGAATACTGCTGAATATCATCGTGAAAATTAAGTAAAACCAAAACCAGCTCAAAAAACCAAAAAACTTTGGCTCGCCCATAGCATTAAAAAAATCATAGAACCATCTGAAGAACAAGATAAAAGGTATTCCAGTGAATAGCACGCTTCTGCTTGTCAGCTTAAAAGTTCTCGGAATAAACTCCAACTGCTTCTTAGACAATTCGCTTATTTTTGCAGGATTGTCCTTGTATTTTTTCATCTCTTCCTGTAAAATTTTCTGTTCCTGCTTCAGTTCTTTCAGAGCTTTTTGGTCTGTTGCATACTTTTGTATTAAGGTAGTTATCAATGTTATAACAAAGACAACTAACAGCATTCCGAGAGTTAAATTCAATCTGAGCAATGCTCCTGCAGTAGGATCCAAGGCAGTATGAATAGCATTTTTTATGAATGGAACCTTGTCCCAAAATATCGCCATTGCTAAAGAAACAATCGTCACAAAAATAATCGGAAAAAAACTTCCTTGCTTGTTCATCTCTTATCCACTCAATTTTAGTTTTTAAATTTAAGGTTCTTATCTTCCTGTTGTATGCGATTTCAATCAGAGGCAGTTTAAGAAATCGCTTCACAGTGTCAAGAGGGAGATATTAGTAAGAAGAACCATGGGTTCTACGCAGACATGAATTTTCTGAGTGCAGGGTTCATATCTGTCTGATGCTGCTGAGCAATGTTCTGATAAAATTGGAAGAATATCATAATTACAAGAAGAATTGCTGTTCCTGAAATCAATGCTCCCATTAAGTTAGTTATAGAAGCAAGCAATCCTATCGCAATTCCCCCCATTACTGTTAAAGGAAGAATATACCTGTCTAAAATGCTCTCCAGAACTCTTTCATCCTGCCTGAATCCTGCAATCTGCAATCCAGAAGAAGCAATTTTATGTGCCTGTGTTTTTGAATCCATTCCAGATGTCTTAACCCAGAATACAGCAAACAGAGTAGACAAGATAACATAGATAATAGTATGTGTAAGCCCTTGAAGAAGATATCTCGGCAAGAATCCTCCTCTTATTGTCAGTTCTAAAAGATTAGTGGAACCCATCCAAAACGCCAATCCAGAAATCGGCTGTCCGTCTATGAAGCGTCCTAACCATCCAAAGTATGAAGCGAACTTAGCAACTCCTGTGCAAGTTCCTCCTTCAATAAGACATGGGGCAGCAGTGTTTTCAAGAATACCCCCAAATACCTGGAAGCTTACTATTAGGGCGGCAGTTAAGATAACAGGAATAACAGAAGCATAGAAAAAAGACAATGGCCACTTCACACTGTAACCTCTCAATCTTCCATAAGATAATGGAACTTCAACTTTAAGAGATTGAGTCCATACAACAACTAAGAATATTAATGCTGTAACAATAATTGCTCCTGCTGCAGAAAGCAATTCTGTGGGATATTTGTTAATTATAGATTGTATCAAAACAAAAACTTTTCCAGGACAAGCAGTATTTCTAAAATCAAATAAGCAATTTGCACCCTGCTGATTTATGAACTGGAACGCGCTTGTTATTAATCTCCAAGATGCTCCTGCTCCGATAAACAAACTTATACCAGGACCAAAGCCCCATTTGCTTGTCAAATCATCCATATAATAAATTGCCAACCCTCCAAGAATTAACTGGAAAATTAGTAGTGGAGCAAGTCCAGGAGCAGCTTGTAATCCCTGCATTAAAACATAAATTATTGCTTCAAATATTATGAAGAAGAATGTAAGAATTCTCTGAATACCTTGGAAAAATTTTCTGCCTTCGCTTGTAGTAGTGTCTATGTTTAGAATTCCTGAGCCAGTAAGCAGTTGCAGTATTACAGAAGCCATTACAATTGGCCCAATACCAAGAGAAATGATACTCCCAAAATCAGTTCCAAGGATTATTGCGAGGTATTTGAATCTGTCAAGAGCATTATTTGACAAGCCAAAAAGAGGAATGTTTGTGAGAACAAAAAACGCAACTAGAACTATCAAAGTCCATTTTAACTTTACATTGAAGCTTAACTTTTTTTCTTCTGGACTTTTTACTTCTGGGATGAATTGGAATATTCTCCTAAAATCCATTATGCAAAACTCCTGTTTTGTATTTTGGGCAAATTTCCTGTTTGCTCATTTTATTTCACCTGAATTTCTCCACCACCTTTTTTACTTTCTCCAATGCTGACTTTGAAGCTTCTTTTGCCTTCATTTGACTATTTTTAGGCGAATGAGTGAGAATGATTTCTCCTCCTTTTGCTTCTACTTTCTTTATTGCAGATTTAGAGGAATCATTCGCTCTTATAATTAACTTGTTTCTAACTTCTCCTGTCCCCAATATTTTGTAATCTTTAATATTAATTTCCCATTTGTCTCCCTGCCTTTTTCCATATGTTGCAAGATTATTTTCTATTGTTTCAAGATTTATTCTTTTTCTCTTGTCTCTTTCTGTCCCTCTGCTTGTTATTCCCTGCTTCCCAAAATATCTGTTTCCGTATAATTTTATTACAAGAGTTTTTTTCTGGTCTGCTCTTTTTCCTGTCCCAGACATTCCTTTTCCTCCCCTATGTCCTTTTTTCTTGTGCTTCTTTCTCTCTCCCCAACCATGACTGCCCCTTCCTCTTCCATGCATTCTTGATGATTTTCTTCGCTTGTGTGTTTTGATTGTCATTTTTACAACATCCTTTCAATTAACTCATTAATTTTATTTTTATTATTTCCTAAAACTCCTTTCCCAACACCAAAATGCTTTTTGCTTTCAATTCCTCCTCTTGGCGGATGCAGTCTGAAATGTGTTTTGGATTTTTTGCCCCTTGCCTTAATAAGCTTTTCAAATGTTTCATGACTTATTTCTCCAAAAGCCACAAAATCTCTTACCTTTTCTATCATTCCCAACTCTACTGCGTTTGGTTTTTCAATTACAACACAGGAGTATTTTCTTTTCAATCCAAGTCTATTCATAGTTTCTGTTATTTCTCTTCTTATATTAACCTGTCCTCTTATTCTGATTATTGCTATCATCTGTTGTTTTCTCCCCGATTAGTTTTTCCTAAAGCATCAATGCATGCTTTTACAAGATTGGTAGTAGTTCTTACGCTTCCAAATGTTTTGCTGTAAACATCTTTTATCCCTGCAAGTTTCAAAACTTTTTTAAGTTCGTTTGCAACTACAAGCCCTGTTCCTTGTGGTGCAGGGATTAAAATTATTCTTACACTTCCAGATTTTCCTTCTACTTTGAATGGAATACTATGGAGTTCATCACAGGCACAATCAAAACTTGCACAACTTCTTCTTACTTTTATAATTCCTAATTTTGCCTTTCTTATTGCTTTGTTCCTTGCAGGCAGAGTTTCTTTTGCTCTTCCCATTCCAATTCCTATGTGCCCATTTTCATCACCAACAACAGCAAGAGTCGAGAATGTAGGGATATTTCCCTCTTTTGTTTTTCTTTGGGTTTGTTTCCAAGCTCTTCTCTTTCCTCCTCCGAATTTTCCTTTTGATTGTCCTATAGAAATCAAATCAGATTTTAGATTTATCAGAGAATCAACAATCTGTTCTTCAAGAATTTTCTGGTTGCTGTTAAGTATTTCGTCTATATTTTTTATCTTTTTCGTTTTTACTTCTCTTCCAAGCTTTGTTTTCGGAACCCATGAAGCAAGTTCAGCATCTCTTTCCTTTTCTCTATCTTTCTCTCTCTCAGTTCTCTTGTCAACCTCTATTAATTCCTTGCCTATCTCTTTCTCCAAAAGCTCTTCGCTGATTTGTTCAGGTGTTCTTTCTTCTGGTTTTTTTGTTTTTTCAGACATCTTATTTCTTATCCTGAACAGATTCTTTTCTGTTCGCTGAATGAATTTTAGATTCATTCTCTATTTTAAATTTAATTTCTTTGAATGTCTTTGAAAAATCTTCTTTCAGATTTTTCCCTGAAAGCCTCTCCTCTTCTGGAAATTGCTCTTCGTCGCATTTTATCTTCACGCCTGCATCCACAACTCCCTTAAGGAAAGCATATCCTTTGTTCTTAGCCAAGACTCTCATCATCCCGAAATCAACAATCGGTGTTTTTAATCCTTTTTTGTTTACTTCTCTTCCAATAAGCAATCCTGTCAAGTATGAAGCAGGGATAGATTTCAGGCTTCCATTGAATTCATCAGGCCAGCCGAATTTTTTTAATTTCTTTGAAGTTATTCCAATTTCAATTTTATCTTGAGCTTGTTTGCTTGTTACATATTGGGCAACTACATATCTGTTTGTTTTTCTGAAAACTAATCTCGGAGAATTTGATTTAAGCAACTTTAACCTTTTTCCATAATCTGTTTTTCCTTCAAGTTTTCTTCGTTTTAATGTTTTCATTTTTATCTTTTCACTTAATCAGAGGTATTAGGAACCTTGATTCTTACCTCCCATGTGTTCCTTAAGATGAGACTTGCTTCTGAAAAACTTGTTTCTTATCTTCTTTCTTATATCTTTCTTTTCTTTTCCTGTAAGTTTTTCCTTGTTTTCAGCAAGGTGCTTTCTTAATTTTCTTGTGAGTATTACATACTCTCTTTTTCTCTTGTTGAGCTTTTTTCTTATATTCCCAATTGTTTTCTTTTTACTCTTTACCCTTTTTGTTTTTCTTCCTTTGATATTTTTTATTATTATTGCCCCATCTTTATGCAAATCCCTTATGTCCTGCTTTGTGATTGCTTCTTTTATTTCATCCAACCTTGGCTCTAAAAATTCTATCCTTGCTAGTCCAACCCCAAAAGTTCTTGCAGCCAATGCCTTTTTCTTTCTCAAATTCATTTTTTATCCTCCCTGTTTTCTTTTTTCTCGATTTCTTTTAGCATCTTGTTTACATTTAAATTGTGAATAGGAATTTCTTTTTCTTTTGCCATTTTCGCTATTTCTATTTTCTTTTTCGCTCCAACATTTCCAACAACCGCAATTTCTCCTTTCTTGATTTTCTCTAATTCTTTCAGGTTGTTTACTATTACTGGTTTTTGATTTTTTATCATGTTTCTTCCTTTGTTTTCTTGCTTGAATCCAACCATTACTTTTATTGGATAGCCCTTTCTTTTCTTTCTTGTCTTGCTGTGTCTTCCTTTTGGAGCTCTCCAAACTTGCTTTTTCTTTCTTCCTTTTCCTAATCTTGAAGCTTTAGTCCAATTTCTTCTTATGAATTTCATATCTGCTCTCCTGCTTTACTTGTGATGAATATGCCATCCTGAAAAACTCTTCTGTCTCTCTTAGCAATTCTTGTAACATTTTCAAAATTTGCTGCAGCTTGTCCTGCGATTTCTATATTTGGAGAGGTTATTGTTATGTTTTCTTTGTCAACTTTTACTTCTGCTCCCTGAGGAATCTTTACCTTTCTTGGGGTTCTTTCTCCTAAAAAGTTTTTTATCAATGCCTCATTTTCCTTAACTTCAACAGTTATCGGAAAATGACTGAAGCAAACTTTCAATTTGTATTCAAATGCTTTTTGCACGCCTTCCATCATGTTTCTTATGTGCGCTGCAATTGTGTTCATTTTTCTTTTTTCTTTTTTTGAAGATTTTTTGTTTCCTATTATTATTTTATTTCCTTTTTTCTCAAGAATTAAATTCGCCAAATCAAACTTTCTTTCATTTGTCGCCTCTGAACTCCTAACAATAACATTAGCTCCATCTATCTCAACCTCAATCCCTTCTGGGATTTCAATAGTTTGTGATAATTCTGTTTTCATTTTTAAGTTTTAGAAGGATAATGATTTATTTTAATTTCATAACGATTTCCTTTAGCATCAGTATATTCTGTAAAAATTCCGGCAAATTCTTTTAATGGTTGATACTCAACTACGCCTCTTCTTCCCAATAGCGTCATCCCAAATCTCTTCTGCCAAGGACTTAAATTAGATTCTATCTCTTTGAAACTTTTAACTATTCTTTGTAATGCACTATTAACTTTTTCTCTTCTATCTTTTAGATTATTATTTTTCATCTTTAGTAAAAATAAGCAATTAAGCTCCCCCCTATTCCTTCTTCTTCTGCTTCCCTATGAGTCATCAATCCTTTGTTTGTTGAGACAATTATTGTTCCTACTCCTCTTGCAGGAAGATATCTTCTTTCATATTTCTCAATTTCGGCTTTCTGAACAGTGAATCTTGGCTTTATTGCCTTGCATTCAGAAATTTCTCCGATAGTTATTTCCACGCTTTTTTCTTTTGGGTTGATTTTGTATTTCTTTATTGCGTTTTTCTGCTTCATTATCTTCAAAATTTCAATTAGCAAATTTGACATTTTCATTACTTCTATAACTTCTTTTCTTGCTTTCTTCGCATTCTTTATCATATTTAGTGCGTCTGCAACTATATCTTGTGACATTTTATGAGTATTTTTGAAAACCGATTTCTGTAGCAATTTCCCTGAAACAGTGTCGGCATAAATTTAATCCGTATAATTTGATATGTGCTCCGAATCTTCCGCATCTTTCGCATTTCTTTGCTGCAATTCCCATTTTTCTGTCTTTTGGCTTGTTGTGCTTGAGGAACTTTTCCATTTTAGCTGGCTTATTCTTCAGCTGTTTCAATTGCTTTTTCCAATCGCTTGCAGTCATTTTAGTTGAATTCTGTCTGAAAGTTGTCTTCCATAAATTTAATTATTTCTTCTTTGTTAATGCTTTGTCTTGCAGGAATTTTGCCTGTTTTTATTTTTCTTATCCCAACACTTCTTCCTGCCCTCTTGAATACAACTGTTACATCTAGTCCCATAATCCCTATATCTCTCTGGTAATCCATTCCAGGAATTTCAATGTATTCCTTGATTCCAAATGAAAAATTGTTAATGCTGATCTGTTTTTTTCTTAATTTGTTGTCTAGTGCAGTCAGCATTCTCTTTAAGAATTCATTAACATTTTCTCTTATTGTTACTACTGCACCGACTTCCAATTTAGGACGAACTCCAAAAGCAGGAATTCTTTTGTGAGATTTCATCTTAGCAGGATTCTTCTCAGTAATTAATTTGAGCAATTTAACTCCTTTCTCCAATTGTTCTGCTGTCCCGCCTACACTCAAAACAACTTTTTCTATTTTTATTTTTCTCATTTTATTTTCAACTTTCTCCAGTTCACTTCTGTGGGCGAGGCCTGAAGTTTGTTCAGAGTCTGTCTTTATTTGTCTTATTGGGTTTTCTTTAGTCATTTTATTCATTCAACCACCATTAATTGATTTATTAAAATATTAATTTCTTTTCCAGCTATCTTGACTTTTGCAATCTTTTCTTCCAAATTCAATTTTTCTATCTCTCCTCTTTTTCCAATATGCTTTCCAGCGAATATTACTGCTTTTTCTTTTTCTTTCAAGGGAAGACATTTTTCTATCTTTCCTTCCTTAAGGTTAATAAGAACAGAATCATTTACATTGCACTTTACTTCAGATAAAAAGTTTCTTCCATCGCTCAAATTCAATTGTGTTTTCTTTCCCTTAAGCATTTTTTTATTGATTATCTTTGCTATTTTTTTATTTGCTTCACTTTCCTTTATCTTATTGAGGTAGAATTTCCCGTTTTCAGATAATTCTAATCTATAATGTTCCTTTAAAGGAATAATATTCAATGTGTCAAAAAACAAAAGATTATTTCTTTCATCTGTAACAAGTCTCTCATTGACTAAAATCTGCCTTAAATGTATTATCCTTTTTACTTCGCTTCTATTCTGGGCGATTTTCAACATATCTCTCAATATGATTAAGATAGGAATCCCTTCTTTAACACTAAATCTTGGTTTAACTACATAAGTGCTTCCTTTTCTTTCTATTGGCCAGCTCGTTGGAGTTGACTGCCTTTTCCAGTGACTCATTATGCAAAACCTCCTGTTTTGTATTTGTGGTGAGCAATTTCGCGTATAATCCATATCAGCGAGATTGCGAATTGAATTTCCTGTTTGCTCATTTGCTTTTCTCCTGTTTCTTTTCTGTTTTTTTAGTTGAGTTTTCTTTAATTTGGCTTGTGAGAGACGAATTAGCTAAAGACTTTGTCTTTTGTCTTATTCTCTTCTTGTCATTTAAATTTAATTCTGTAATTTGCAGATTTGAAGGAGGTATTTTAACATTTGCCTTGCTTCCGTCTTGTTTCTTTACCATTATTCCTTCTATTTTTATTTTTGAATTCTTTGTATCTATTGAGATTATCTTTCCGCTTTTCTTCTTGAATGTTCCTTTCATAATCTTGACAGTGTCTCCCTTTACAGCGGGAATGTTTCTTCTGTTATGTTTTTTTCTCAATTCTTTTGACAAATTAACACCCAATAATTTTCTTTTGATATGCAATGGAGCATTCGCTGAATATTTCCTCTGCTTGCGTGGCTGAGAGCTTGCTTTCCACTTAGTCGAGAAGGTTTTTTTCATATTGTCTTAATAAAGAACTTACCTCCTGTAATGTTTGTAAATAAAATCCTCTTAAGTCTGGCATGCTCCCGACTCGTATTTTAATTACTTCTAATCCTTTTTCTACGTTTCTTGAATCTCCTGATTCAGCACAAATTTTAACCCTGTCTTTCAGGTGTTCAAGCATAGCCTCCTGTATTTTGTATGTTGCAGACATTTCATCTATTGAACCCTCAAATACAGATTGTCTTATTTCTGCAAGACTCATTGTAGTTTTTTCATAAAGATCATTCATTCTTTCTTGCGGGGATCTATATCTTTCAAATTTCATTTTTTAATATACGGAACTGGCGATTTTTGCAACTGCTGGCCATCGCTCCATAACCTCCCTTGCAACTACTCCTTTAATCTGAGTTCCTTTTGGATTTCCTTTTTCATCTTTCAAGAGAGCAATAGCATTGTCCTCAAATGCAACTCTTTCTCCGTTTAATCTTCTGTAGGATTTTTTTTGTCTTACAACTATCGCATCAAACACTTTTCCTTTCATGTCAGGAAGCCCTTTTCTTACACTGACTTTTACCCAGTCAGCTATTTTTGCATATTGCTGTCTTCCTTTTGTACTTTTTCCCCTTTTTACAGAAACTATTCTTACAATTTTTGCTCCGCTATTGTCAGCAGCAGCCATTTCTGCCCCAATATTCAGTCCTCGTGTTACTCTTGCGCTTATTGCTTTCATTTTTTTATCTCTCTCCTGCAGATTTTATTTTTTTAATTACAACGAAATGAATTATCTTGCTCAATGGACGACATTCTTGAATTCTTATCAAGTCTCCAATCTGAATTTGATTTTCCATGCAAGTTGGAAGATGAGCGTGAATTTTTGTTTTTGATTTGTAATATCTCTCATATTTTCTTACATAAATCATTCTTTCAAATTCAATTACAACTCTTGTTGCAAATTTCTTCGTGACTCTTCCTTCGAAAATTCTTCCTCTTACTTTCAAGCTTCCGTGAATGTGACATTTTTTGTCATTGCAAATAGCTCCAGCTAGTTCTTTCTCTTCCTTCTTTTCGTTTGTTTTTTTCTTCATTTTCTTTCTTTGTTTGTGTCGTGTTAGTCTATCGTTTCAGGGTCAAATCCGAGTTTCACAAGAGCTTGTTTTATCTTCTTCCTGTGATCTCCCTGGAGTTCTACTTCGTTGTCTCTGTAAGTTCCACCACATGCAAGTTCGTTTTTTAGAGCCTTTGCGATTTCTTTTACATTTACTCCGTTAAGTCCGCCGATAATAGTGACGTACTTTCCGTACCTTTTCTTATCTGTACTCACTTTTATGTTTTGCGAGCCCTTTGCAATTTTTTCGCACACACAGGCTTGCTTAGGCAAGCCACACTTTGGACATATTTCCATATTTTATCCATTATTCCCAACTTGTTTAGATGCTTTATCTTCTAAGTTGTTGAGTGTGAGTATTCTTGCAATTATTCTCTTAATATCTTTTGCTTTTGATGTTCCTGTCTTTGAAGCATGAGCTTTTGCTTTCACTAATTCAAATTTCATTTCTTCTATTTTTTTCATTCTTTCTTCTTTGTTCATTTTTTTTATATCCTTGAATTTCATTGTAGGCATTTTATTTTTCTATCTTTTTTCTCCTTGTTTTTTTCTTTGGTTTTTCTTCCTGTTTATTTTCTTCGATTTCAGCAACATTCATTTTCAGTCTATCGATGACATCTTTGTTTATATCTAATTTATCTTTCAAAACAGCATAAGGAGACAATATGCTGACTTTTATTCCGACTGTTCCCGGCCTTGTTTCTGCCCTTGATTTTGCCCTGTCAACCACCTTGGCGCTGTCACCAACTTTCTTCAAATATCCCTGCGAGAATCTCCATGACTTTGCTCTTGAACTTGGGAGCTTTCCTCCAAGAACAATTTCTGCCCCTAATGCACCAGCACCCATAATTCTCTGCAAATTTTTGTATGCTATAACCTTGAATTTTAAAGGTCCAAGTCTTTCCAATCCTAAAGCAATTTCATCTGCAACTATTTGCGCGTCGAATTCAGGCTGTTTTATTTCATCAATTTCTACTCTTGGGTTTTCAAGCTTGAATTTTTTTTTCAAAACTTCTGTTAATTCATCTATTTTTTCTCCTCTCTTTCCTATAACTAATCCAGGTTTGTTAGTTGAAACAATGACTTTTTCCCCAACAGGAGTGTATTCTATTCTGACTTTGCTTATTTTTCCTTTTCCTAAAATGCTTTTGATATATTCCTTGATAGCAAATTCATCTTTCTTGAACTTTACAACATTTCTTTCTTCCATCTTACTTCTTCTCCTTTAGTTTTTTTTCTATAACTTTAATTTTAACATGGGTTCTTTTTCTTCTGATGCTTCCAAATCTCCCATAAGGCAGAGATGCTCTGTTGGGAATGGCTTCAACAATTATTCCTTCTTCAATTCCATTGACAACCGCATTTGCATTCAAATTTTTCAGCATCCTTATAAAATATCCAATTGCCTTGAGAGGATATCTTCCTGACATTATTCCTTTTCCCTTTTTGTGAGGAATCTCCCCTGTCATTGGGATTACTCTTTTGAATTTCAAAACTTCTTCCAGATCCGCAATTGCTTTATCTATTGTTTTTCCTTTTATGAATTT
Organism: Candidatus Woesearchaeota archaeon; assembly: GCA_964355745.1. GTDB lineage: Archaea > Nanobdellota > Nanobdellia > Pacearchaeales > GW2011-AR1 > RBG-13-33-26. The sequence goes on along the minus strand of CAYHEN010000013.1, from coordinate 3,857 downwards.
ACAGATTGCTGAAGAGGTTTTTGTTGATATAGGAAGACTAACCCCATTAACAACAGCTTCATCTTTCTTGATTTTCTTTACTTCCTTTTTAATTTCTTTTTTATCTTCTTTACTTTGGCTTTTAGATGAAGTAGCTAAAGGCTCTGCGTTTTGTCTCTGCTCTATTTTTGTTTCTTCTTTCTTTTCAACTTTGTCTTCTTTTTTAACCGGAGTTTCTACTTTTTGCTCTCGTTCTGCTTTGACGGACGAGGGGCTAACTTCCTGTTTACCATTTGCTAATTCTTGCTTTTTCATTGTCTTCATTTGTTTCTGTTCTGGATTGTAATTTTTTTCTGTCATCTTAATTATTTCTTCGCCTGTGATTTACTTCCTTTAGTTGAACCAATACCTGCTGCTCCGTGCTTGACTTTTCCTCTTGTAAGAGAAAATTCTCCGAGCCTGTGTCCTAACATTTGGCTTGTTACTTCTACTGGTATGAATTCATGTCCATTGTAGATTTGTATCTTCATTCCAACCATTTGAGGAACAATTATCATTCCTCTATCATGAGTTTTTATCGGCTTGTTCTTCTCTATTTTTCTTTTTGCCCTACTGACAAAATCCTCAATCACTTGGAATTGTCTCAGAAGAGCCCTTCTTGCTCTTGACTTCACATGCTTTGCAAATTCTCTAACATCTAGCTCTTTGAGTTGTTCTACTGTTTTTCCCCGAAATGTGAATTGTTTTTTTGTTATTTCTGCCATTTTAGTTATCTTTTCTTCCTTCCTGTTCTTCTTGGTCTTATCAATCCAACTCTTGCTCCAGGAGGAGCATTTCTCTTTGCAATCTTGCTTTTGATTCTTTTTCCTCTACCGCTTCCGAATGGATGGTCTATAACATTCATCTTGACTGCAGAGGTTCTAGGCCATAATTTATTTCTTGATTTTTTAATATAAAAGCTCTTGCCTGCCTTAATAATGGGTTTGTCTAATCTTCCTGCCCCTGCAATAACTCCAACAATTGCCCTGCATTTTGGATTGAATTTCTTTTCTTTCTTTGAAGGCATCAAAACAAAGACGCTTTCTCCAATAATTCTGTTGACAACAGCAGAACTTCCGGCAGTTTTTATGAATATTCCACCATCGCCAGGTTTTGCTTCCAAATCATAAACAGGTGTTTTTATTGGAATATCTTTCAATCTTAATATATTCCCATTATTAATTTCATTCCCTTCAAACTTTATTTTCTGTCCTTCAATCATCCCTTTGCATGCAGGAATATAGAATATTCCTTTATCATATCTGATTTTTGCTAAAGGAGCAGAATGTCCTGCAGAATTGAATAATTTGACAACAGTTCCTTCTCCAACGAGTTCTCTCGGATATTTCAATTTAAACCTATAAGCGTTTCTTCTGACTCTGTAACTGAAACTTCCATGCCCTCGTGCCTGTTGAATTATTCTTTTACCCATGTTTTATTTCTTATCTGAATTTCTTAATATTGGTTTAATTCTTTTATATAAATCAGTTTCCCCAGAATAATCTTTAGCTTCTGTCTCTGTATCCGAGACAATTATCTTCCCATCATTAATTCTTTCTATATGTAATCCATGATAAACTCTAATTTTATCTCCATTCTCTCTTGCAAAGCTCTGACCATAACTTAAAGTGTTTCCAACCAAACAAATTTCTCCATGAAAGCCATCAGGCAATACTGCATTAACCCAGTCTCCTTTTAAAAGGGCTTTTACTTCTTCTACCCTCTCTAGTGTTTGTACTGCCTTTTCTATCGTTTTCATTTTTATATCAATCCTAATTTCGTTGCTACATCAATAGCAGGAAATTCTTTCTTTAATTTAACATGAACATATTTCTTGTTTCCTCTGATATGTGTTTTTATGCTGTCAATTTTAACCTTGAACAAATTTGTGATTTCTTTTGCAATTTCAGGTTTTGTTTTTTCTTTCTCTGTAAGAAATGTCAAAACATTTTGTGTTTCTATTGCCATAACAGCTTTTTCAGTTACAATTGGTTTCATTTTCTTAATACCTCTGGAATAGAATATTTAGAATATTCTGGGAAAAGATTTTTACCTTCAATTAATCGATAAAAACATTCGCCTGTTAATTTAGCATCTTCTAAAGCATTATGCGCTTTTCTATTATCTTCTAATCCACATAATTTAAGAATATTAGAAAGTCCCATGTCACTATGTCCCTCTTTAACCAAAAAATCTCCATGTAAATCAAGATATTTTCTCTGACCAAATGTGTGTAAATCAAAACTTCGATGATGGAAAGGCATTTTTAATCCATATTTTATAGCCTTTATCTCTAAAAATGCAACATCAAACTGGGGGTTTTCACATAAAAAGTTTCTCATAGTTCTGTTTTCAACCCACCCTAAAAATTTTGATATTAATTCTTTTTGGGACTTTTTGTTCTTGTCTCTTAATTCTTCTTCTGTCTTCCCAATAACTTCCAAAACCTTTTTATCAGCATTTGGGTCATCAATAATCTTGTCTTCTTCATCAATTCTACATTCTCCAATAAACTCTTCCATTGTACTCAAATCTATTGCTCCTATCTGCCATATTCCACATTTCACATAATCTGTTCCACTTGTTTCTATGTCTAAAACTATTGGTAATATCATTTTATTTTCTTTCCTATTTCTTTAGTTTGGTCTTTAGACGAACTAGTGAACTTGTCTCCAAGTTCTTTTATTGCTTCTTCAGTATACATTGTTAATCTTCCTATACCCCCATTAGCCAAATCAGTAACATTCAATCCCTTCACATTTTTTATGTCTATTAAGTTTGTTTTTAGCTTTTCCTTGTTGCCTATAACAAGAAGCATTCCTAAATTCTTTTTGTATTTTTTTCCTCTCATTTTTCCTTTTCCGCTTCTGACGCTTCTCTGTTTCAATGAAACCTCAAATAAAACATCTCCTAAAATTTTTTTCAAGCTTGAAATCAAATCTTTTGCCTTAAGAGAAACTATTTTTGATTCTACAACAAGAGGCAATCCGGAAAGCTTTTTTTTGTTGAGTCTTTCATATCTTCTTGCAACTATTTTTTCATCTGCTGTTGCAGCCAATGCAGATTTTAATGCAAGAGCCATTTCTTTTTTATTTATTCTCTTTGTGTTAATCATTGAAATTACTTTTGGAGGGTGCGCTCTTCTACCCCCAACAGCACTTGGAATTTCTGCTCCAACCCAAGTGAACTGCGAGCCTCTTCTTGACATTATTTTTCTCGGAACTCTTGATATTCCCTTTCCCTGCATTGTTTTCCAGACATGCCTTGTGTGCTGGATTTTTCCGCTTGCAGAATGTTGCTTACCGCCTACGAGAGAAGGGGCATAAGGCTGTCTTGTTTTTTTAGCTTCTACTACTTTAGCAACAATATCTTCTCTTACAACACTAGAAAATGCGTCAGGCAAAGTTATTTCTTTTGTTTTCTTTCCATTGATATCTAAAATATGTGATTTAATCATCTTAACTCCAATAATTCATAATTCTTCTTTGATTGTTTTTTTGTAACTCTCAATGGTTGAGTTATAAGCAATTGCCTTTTTGCCACTCCCTGTACGCTCCCAGTGAGAATTAAATAATCTGTTTTAACATCTCCGAAATTTTTTATTCCTCTGAACTTGTTTTCTGCTTTTCCCAAGTCAATTATTTTGTTATTATAAGAAATTCTTGTGAACATTCCTAATTGACCTGCCATTGGCGCATTGAAGGTTGTTCTTCCTGGAGTGAAGGAACCTATTGCTCCTGGTTTTCTTCTTCCTTTTTCAGACTTGTGAGATTTCAATGTTATACCAAATCTTCTTACAGGACCTTGAAGCCCTTTTCCTCTTGTCAATCCTCTTACAT
>CAYHEN010000012.1:0-22889 GCA_964355745.1 Candidatus Woesearchaeota archaeon | reverse complement strand
GTTAAGAACATGATTACAGGAGCTTCACAGGCAGATGCTGCATTTCTTGTTATTGCTGCACCACAGGGAATAGAACCACAGACAACAGAACACTTGTGGCTTTTGAGAACAATGGGAGTTAAGAATGTTGCAGTATTAATAAACAAAATGGATTCGGTAAATTACGAAGAAGCAAGATTCAACAAAGTAAAAGAAGAAATATCTGATTTATTGAAGAAAGTAGGTTATAAATTAGAAAAGGTTAATTTCATTGCTGCTTCTGGACAAAAAGGAGACAATATTGTAAAGAAATCAACAAACATGCCTTGGTATAAAGGACTAACTGTAATAGAACAATTCGACTCATTCCCTCAACCAGAATTGCCTACTAATCTTCCAATGAGAATGCCTGTTCAGGATGCTTATGAAATCACTGGAATAGGAACTGTTCCTGTCGGAAAAATTGAAACAGGAATAATGAAAGTTGGACAAAAGGTAATAGTGCTTCCTGGAAGAACTGGAAAGGGAATAACAGGAGAAATAAAGACAATTGAAATGCATCATGAAAGCATGCCAGAGGCATTAGCAGGAGATAATGTTGGAGTAAATATAAGGGGGGTTGGAAAAAAAGACATTGCAAGAGGAGACGTTATTTGTCAGGTAGATAAGCCAATTTCAGTAGTTGAAGAATTTATTGCTAATATTGTAGTAATCAACCACCAAACAGTATTAGCTAAAGGATACACTCCTGTATTTCATGTTCACACTGCCCAAGTTCCATGCCAGTTCATAGAACTTATAGAACAAATTGACCCAAAGACAGGACAAGTTATAAAACAAAATCCAGATTTCTTGAAAAATGGAGATATTGCAAAAGTAAGAGTAAAACCACAAGGAAACTTGTGCTTGGAAACTCAGAAAGACAATCCATTCATGTCGGGATTTGCAGTAAGAGATGCAGGACGAACAGTAGCAGCAGGAATTTGTATCGAAATAACGAAAAAGAAAGCATAGATAAGATTATTTTTCTAATTAATTAATAAAATGAAAAAATACGAAGTTAGTGGAATGAGAAGAGTAAAAGATTATAATGTCTTATTTAGCCTGTTAAACCAATATCATACAAGACAACTTAATTATAAATATGACGAGAAAGAGAAAGAAGGCACACTTGTTTTTATAATTCCTAAGGCTAATGCTCCTGAACTGGATAAGAGATTAAAAGAGAGTGGATTAATTTTCAGAGTTTTGGAATAAGCTTTTGATTATTGCATTTTTCTAAATAAAAACTTTTAAACTGTGAAATTATCAATATTTTATGGTTGAAAAAGAAAAAAAAGAAAGCAAGTATGTTGTTTCAATTACAGGAAGCAATACTAATTTTGAAGTTCCTATAAGCAACATGGCAGATTTTGAAGACTTGGAAGGAATTTTGGACGTTCTAAAAAAGAAATTGCAAAACAATTCTTAGCAAGATTTAAAAATTCACAATTGTTATAGTATCATATGAAAAAGGGGAAGGGTATTATATTACAAATTCATTTAACAAATAGATGGCTCTATGTTCTAATAGTTCTCGGAGTTTTAGCCCTTCTTGGAGTTGGAGTTTATGCTCTTCTTCCAGGAGAAGTTCCAAATCCTGGACACAGCATAAATGAAGTTGGTCCTCCTTCTGCATGTTCTCCAAACCAGTATCTCAAGTTTGACGGGACAAATTGGGTTTGTGCTACAGAAACAGACCCCACTGTTAGAAGTTGGGCAAAGATGGACAATGCAAACATACCTAATATGAACTCTTATTTCATAAGAGAATTACAAGGACCTTGGTCTCCACAAGGTTTGGGTATCAGTTTGTTATATGTTGATACTGTTAGCGGAGGCTCTTATCCTGATACTAGAACTTTTGATATTTACAAGCCAACAATGTTAACCTTTGATGTTGTTGGACCTCCTGATGGTGTAGGTTATGCTTATGTTGAAACATATACTGCTGGTGGTTGGCATGAAGTTAAAACTATATCTGATTCTAATGGTGTTCCATTAACATATTCTTCAGTAATGTTAATGCCTGGGAGATACAGAATAAGAGTCTCGGGTCCAAGCGGGACAGGGGGATGGATAGGTCCATATGGGGTATACGGACAGAATAACAACATTCTGTCCACTGTCTGGACAGTGTATTAATTATTTTTTTATATAACTTTATTCTATTAAAAAATTTAATTCTTCTTAAACCCTAAATCTCAATATTGCTCCAATTCCTCCAAGATTTTTGAACTGCTGTCCTTCTTCTGTCTCTACCGAAACTATCTCAATTTTTGCTCCGCTATTATCTCCTGCCCCGCTAATATATCCCAAGATTTTTTTACTAATTCTTTTAATCCTGACTCATCGCTTCCTCCAATATCTATTCTTCCTATTATTCTTTCCCTTAATTTTGTCATGAGATAATCTCCATCAATAAACTCATCTTTTGTTGGAATAGGCCCTCCGATTAATATTCCTTTAAGCTTTGACATTTCAAAGAAAATCAAAGCAATTCTACTTTAAAAAAGTCCCTCTCATGTTACAATACAATAATTACCAAACCTTTAAAAACCCATTTCCTCTTTTTAGTTAAAGAAATATCTATTAGATTACAAATTAATAGAATATCACATTCACATTCACATTTCCTGATTCATTTTTGAGAGGAAAACAGAACAGATAAAGAAAGAGATTCGTAAATCTGTAGATATTTCTAAGAAATCATAGATTTCAAATAAATTAAACAAAGGAAAAATAAACATGGCAAAAATAAGTCCTATATCAATAAAATATATGATACATGCAAATTTTTCAGCTGAAGGGGCTTTGGAAAAACCCGATGTAATCGGAGCTATATTCGGACAAACAGAGGGGCTTTTAGGAGCTGAACTTGAGATGAGAGAATTGCAGAAAGAAGGAAAAATCGGAAGAATTGAAGTTGATTTGCACAAAGAAGGAAAGAATACTGTTGGAATGATAAAAATTCCAACTGCCTTGGATCAAAGCGAAACAACTCTGATTGCTGCTGCTATTGAGACAATAGAAAGAATAGGGCCTTGTGATTCTCAAATTGAAGTAGAAAGAATTGAAGATGTGAGAGGAAACAAGAGAGATTATATTGTTGAAAGAGCGAAAAAGCTAATGCAGGAAATCCATGGCAAGACAGATTCAAGGGAAATTTCCACTGAAATTAAGGACTCTGCAAGAACTGCAAATATCAGGGAATATGGGGAAAGCAAGCTTTCTTCAGGAGACATTTCTGGAAAAGAAATAATTGTAGTTGAGGGAAGAGCAGATGTTTTGAATTTGATGAGAAACGGAGTTAACAATGTTATTGCGATGAATGGAACAAAACTTCCTGAAGAGATAAAAGAGCTGAGCAAAGAAAAAGACATAATTCTTTTTGTTGACGGCGACCGTGGAGGAAGATTAATTGTCCAGAATGTCGCTGATAACGCAAATGTGAAGTATGTTGTCTCTGCACCAGACGGAAAAGAAGTTGAGGAACTTACTGGCAAAGAAATTTTGATAAGTTTGAGAAAGAAAACTCCTGTAAGGGAGTTTCTTTCTGGTTTTTCAGAAAGAACAAACAGGTTTGAAACTGCAAATGAATCTCAAAGAAATGAAAGAAGAGAAGAGAGTAATACAATTAGAGAACAAAAGAAGGAAGAGAAACTATTTGAATTGACAAGCGATGACAAAAAGAAATTGAAAGAAATTGCAAAGGAAAATGAGGGAAGCGGAAAAGCGATTCTTCTTGACAGTTCATTAAAAGGAATAAAATCTGTTTCAACAAAAACTCTTGCTAGCACATTGAGAAGGCTCAGGGAAAAAGTAACAGCAATAATAATTGACGGCATTGCAACAAACCCGATAATTAGTTCTGCAGAGGATATCGGATGCAAGGCAATCGTTGCTAAGAATTTCGCAACAACAGATACAGAGATAAAATTATTGAGTTTATAAATAACATGAACCTAAATGATGTATTAGACCACATTTCTAAAAATAAAAAGATAAAGATAGAAAGAGTTGGAGATAATGACGTTCGGGTTTTTATAAAAATTGATGGAATGACTGATATTTTAAGGATATATCCGAAAACAAAAACAGCAGAATTTCTTGACATAGAAGAAGAATGGGAAGAGTTAATTGGTGCTGTAGAAGCGAAATACAAGAATTTTTCAGAGATTAAAGTTTTAGTAGCCTATCTCAATGCAAATAAATATGACATAATTTTTTAATTAAAAAATCAATGATGACAATTCGTTTTGGTCCTGCTGGACTTGGGGCAGTAAAAGATGCGATTTCTAATTTAGAAATGTATCACAAATTAGGAATAAGGGCATGCGAGATTGCTTTCACTTACGGTATATACATAAAGGAAAAAGAAACTGCAGTTAAAATAGGAAATAAAGCAAGAGAATTAGGAATTCATTTAAGCATACATGCTCCCTACTGGATTAATTTAAATTCTTCAGACAAGGAAAAAATAGAGAAAAGCAAGAAAAGAATTTTGGATTGCTGCAAAATCGGAACATGGCTCAAAGCAGAGAAAATAGTATTCCATCCAGGCTATTATGGAAGTATGACTAAAGAAGAGACATTTGAGAATATAAAAAAAGCAATTTTGGAGATGCAGGAAGAAATAAAGAAAGAAAAATACACTCCGAAACTTGCTCCTGAAACTTCTGGAAAAGTTAATGTGTTTGGAAGCATTCATGAAATAAAAAAACTTGCTGAAGAAACACACTGCAGTTTTTGTCTTGACTTTGCTCACATACTTGCGAGATACAAAACATATAACTTTGACGATACACTCAGTGAATTTGCCAAATACAGGGAGTTACATGTTCATTTTTCTGGTATAGAATATGGAGAGAAGGGAGAAAAACACCATAAAGAAACTCCTGAAAAAGAACTCAGAAAACTTCTTTCAGAACTTCCAAAAAACAAAGACATCATAATAATCAATGAATCTCCCCTTCCTGTTAAGGATTCTGTACTTGGTTTAGCGATTTATAGTGAATAAGTTACACTCGGCTTAGCCTCGTTTATTGATGGCTCAGAACCAAATTTCATTAGGGTTCTTCGCGGGTAATAATATTTAATGAATACACTAACAGATTATATTAATTATCGAGTGCTTTAGCACGAGACAATTAGTGAAAAAAACAAAGGGCACTTTCACTACTTGTTACCTACATTCAGTACTATTCCGTCGGAAAATGTTGTTGTCACCATAAAGTTTATAAACAATTTCGGGTATAGCAAAAATACAGAAAAACAATGTTTTTCTGCAATTAAACAATGAATAAAAAGAACGCAAAAATGAATACAAAAAGAATTTTGGTTTCTTTTTTGTTAATCGCGAGTGTATTGTTCTTAGCAGGAATGGTTAGTGCTGCTGATGTAGCAAATGACGTAACTATTACAGTTGATGATGTAGTTGTTGCTGAATATAACGGGACAACATGGACCCCAGATTATTCTGACCCGCTTCTAAATGCCCCAAGAGCAAGCATCAATGCTGGAGACACAGTAGAAGTGAAAGTTTATTTTACATCTGATGTTGATGGCTCTAATGTTAAAATAAAAGCAACACTTGAAGGAAATAAGGATGATGTAACTGCTGTTACTTCAAATTTTGATGTTATAAATAACAGGACTTATGTTAAAACATTGACATTGAAAGTTCCTTCTGACTTTGATGATGAAAACTTGAATGAACCATTGACTTTGAATGTTAAAATCTGGAATTCAGATGATGAAACTGAAAGTCAAGACATTGAATTAGAACTTCAAAGACATTCATACGATGTTGCTATAAAGTCAGTAATGACGAGTTCAACAGCAGAAGCTGGACAATTGCTTCCAGTTGATGTTGTTTTGAAGAATGTCGGTTACAATGACTTGAGTGACTTATATGTTACTGCGAGTATCGGTGACTTGAAATTATCAAAACAAGCTTTCTTCGGAGATTTAGTTAATGTAGCTAATGACGAAGATGATGAAGAAAACAGTGTTAGCGGAAGACTATACTTAGAAATCCCTTACAATGTTAAATCAGGAACATACACATTAGAAGTAACTGCTGAAAACGAGGAAACAAGCTCTACAATGAGTAAGGAAATCGTTGTAACAAACGGCTTTCCAGATGTAGCTATGAAGTCAGGAAATGACTTGGTATTGCTTAATCCTACAAACCAGTTGAAAGTTTACACAGTAAAATATGCAGATACACAAGTTAGTGTTATTGTTCCAGCTGCTTCAAGCAAGTCTGTTACAATAGAAACTCCTACAACAGGAGAATATGACTTTGATGTTGCAGTTTTCTCTGGAGAACAACTTTTAAGCACTGTAAAGTTCAGCGGTATCGGTTCAACAGCTCCAATTCTAACAAGCCCAGTAATGGTATTGACAGTTATACTAGCAGTAGTATTTCTTGTTTTGTTAGTTGTATTGGTTGTATTGGTAACAAAGAAACCTCAAAAAACCGAAGAATTCGGTGAAAGTTATTACTAAACACGTTTAATTTTTTATTTTTTTTATTTTTTTATAATCAAGAACTCTTACTAAAATGTCAAAAAATCTCTTAAATAAAATTGTAAGCAAAGAAGACATAAGCAGTACATGTGTCAATATGACAGCAGCATGGCTGGCTGGAAAAGTTGCGAACACAGTATCAAATGCTGTTTTTCATTATGATTTGAATAAGAATATGTATAATTTCATAGACCATCTGGTTATTGGAACAGGTTTAGGAACTCTGGCTTACAGAAAAGCAGGCGGAGGATTTAAAGGACTTACAGCAGGATTAATTGCAGGAACAATGTTCAGTGCAGGGTGGGAGTATTTTGAAAACAAGTATGTATTTAAGGATGCTAATTGGTTAACTTCAATTGACACTATGTTAGATGTCGCAGTTGTTTATGCAGGAAATGTTCTTGGATTTTTAGCAGAAAAAGCAAAAGGATACAAAGGAAGGAAGAAAAAAGATTAATTATAAAAAAGAACTAATTTTATGCCTTACTTCCAGAGAAATCATCCATAGAATCAACAAAAGAGCATCTAAACTTGGGATAATGCTGTCTCTCCAATTAACCGGAAAAAGATTAATAAAATTTAATCCAATAGAATAATTTGAAATAGGATAGAATGGATTAATTCCTCCAGCAATAATAGTATCTAATAATAAATGAATAAAAATTCCAAAAGCAATTACTAAAAAGATATTTCTTAATTTCAAATGATATTCTCCTAATTTCTTGTTTCTAAAACTATGAAAAATCAGAGCCAAAATTGCAAACACTAATGGAATAAATAAATTATGTGAAAAAGTCCTATGAACTTCCTGCATTGTAAATCCAAAAAAACTCAATACATAATAAACTGCTACGTCTAAATCAGGAAGCAACCCTGCTAAACCGCCAATGAATACATAATGCACTGGAAAAGATTTTTTATCCTTGACAAAAAAATCCCTGAATAATTCTAATAAGATTACTGGAATTAAAAAATGAGTAACTGCATGTGGCATTTATCCTATAACAAAATCAAATATTTAAAGATTTAGAAAAAGTAAAATTATTCCTCTATCAATGGAACAAAAACAAATCCCGGAACCTCTTTTTTCAGGATTAATTTGTCTTTTACTTTTTTGAATTGCATTAAGGATTTTTCCTGTTCTTCTTCGCTCAGAGGTGCAACAATAATTCCCTTATCCTTTAATTGAGAAATTAATTTAGGAGGTATTTGATTGTATCCGGCACTTATCATGATTCTGTCAAAAGGAGCTTTTTCAGCTAAGCCATAAATTCCATCTCTATTATAGACTTCTACATTTTTGTACTTTTCAAGAGGTTTTTTGGACTTGTTTGCGAGTTCTTTCAATCTCTCAATACCATAAACTTCTCCTTTATCTCCAACAATAACAGAAATCAGGGCAAGAACATAACCGCTCCCAGAACCAATCTCCAACATCTTTTGTTTTTGGTCTTTCTTTAATTCAAGAAGAGAAAGCATCATAGCAATAGTATAAGGTTGTGAGATTGTCTGATTAAAACCAATAGATAAAGCAGTATCCTCATAAGCGTATTCTTTCAGTTTTTCTGGTAGAAAGTTTTCTCTTTTAACTTTTGAAAAAGCGTTGATTATCTCTTTTGAAAAACCTTTCTCTTTAAGAGCTCTCAGCAAATTGTCTTTTGATTTTGTTTCCATTTTATATTGGTTATTATAACAATCTTTAAATATTTATTTTATTGATAACTTGTATGGATGCTCATGAATTATTTAGCCGTCAAGTGACTTTTGATTGTTTAATAGGTTATATTGGAGACAAGGCAGATTTGGATAATCGTTACAGATTTAGGATAAAAAAATCGAAGATGATTATCGATGAAGTTGTAAATGGCTTAAGATCTTTAATAAAAAAAGAAGGAAGATATTATTTTGCAGAAGATTTAAAAGAAATTATAGAGCTAAGTGGATATGATACTTCAGCTTTCTCTGAACCGCAAGTTAAAGAGCTTATTGCAAAATTTACTGGAGCAATTCACACTCTTAATGAATTAGAGGAAAATCCAAAAGAAGCTTACAGAAAAAAAGAAGAATTATCAAGTTTAGAAAAAGTATGCAATTTAATGGGAGATATTTATCGTTTGAAGCAGATGCACTCTCCGGTTCAGTCAGAATAATTAAATCCTCAGGCTAACAATTTTTATATATAATAAATTATATAAATTTTTATAAAGAATTAAAAGAGGTAATTGTATGTATAATTCAATTAGCTTGACTGGAGATTTTTCTATTGATAAATTAAAAAAAGTATTATCACAACTTGAAGTTTTAGCAAGTCAGCCTCCTTTGGAAGTTCATGAGATATTTGCTGATAAAAATCCGGAATTTAGTTATAGAAAAATATTTGTAAGCTATACAGGGCCTTTAGGTACTCAAATCCAATATCATGTTATGGATATGGGGCGAATAAGAAATGCGCCTGACATGGTATCTTTGGGGGATAAGATTTATTTGGAAGAAGAAGTTGAAAAATTAAAATAAAGATAATATCATATCCTTAAACTAAGAGTTTATTCAAATAAATCTTCTAATTCTTTTCTGGATAGTTGAATATCTTTCTTAATTATTTTATTTAATAAACCTCTGTCCAATTTTTCTCCAGGGTGATTCGGAATAACTGTTGTTCTCCCGTCTTCATGCTTAAGAAAGATATGACTTCCTTTTTGCCTCAAGACTTCAAAACCTAATTTTTTAAGAATCTTAATAAACTCATTAGCAGTTATTAAAGGAATCTTAGGCATCTAAACCTCTACTTTTTGGATACCAATAAAATTGCTTTTAATATCAAAATTCCCCTCTACTTCTAAACAAAGAGAAATTGCTTCTTTTATTCTTCTAATTAATTCGTCCATGCTTTTTGCTTGGGTATGACATCCCGGGATTTCAGCAACTTCTGCAATAAAATACCCATCTTCACCTTTCTCAATTATTAAGTTAAAATCCATAATTTATAATGAGATATAGAATATTTAAAGTTTCCTAAATCCTTAAACTAACTATCTTGCTGATGCCGTCATGCATGCTCACACCATATAGGTTAGTTGAATGTGAAATGACTTCGTCATTATGAGATATTATGATGTATTGTCCTTTCTGCATATATTTTTTCAGCAATTCTGCAAGTCTCTCTGAATTCCTTTTGTCAAGTGCAGCATCTATTTCATCAAATATATAGAAATAATATGGTTTTAATTCCTGAATTGCAAAAATCAATGAAAGGGCAACAAGAGTCTGCTCTCCTCCTGAAAGAGATTTCACATCAAAATATTTTCCGTGTCCTGTCTTGACAATTATGTTGACCCCTCCACTGAAGGGCTCTTTCTTGTCTTCCAAATCAAGAAATACATGTCCTTTTGGACTTAACTCGAAGAAATTCCTTGAAAAAGTTTCATTGATAGAATTAAGAGTTTGGAGGAAAGTTTTTCTCTTCCTGATGTCAATCTCATGGATTATTTTTAAAATCCCTTCTTTTTCTTTTGTGATTATTTCTGCTTTTTCCTTTACTAAATCATATTCTTTTTTTATTGTATCATAAACTTCAAGGGAACGCAGATTTACGCTTCCAATCTGTGACAAGAGTTCCTGTGTTTTTGCTAATCTTTCTGAAAGAGAATCTTTGTTCGCTTTTATTACTTCAACAGAGGAAAAAGAAAGCATTTCTGTTTCAAGATTTTCTATTTCGGCGCCTATTCTTGCAGAATCAATCTTAAAATTATTCATTTCCTGCTCCAAATTATAAATCGTGTTTTGCGTTTTTGTTATTTGTATTTCATTGTCTCTTATCTTTTTCTGCAATGTGTCTCTATCTGAAATCATTTTTTGGAATTGCTCAACAAGTTTTTCTTCCTGTTTTTTCTTCTTTTCCAAAATTTCTTCTTTGCTGTCAACCTTATTTTTTATCTCTTCCATCTCAGAATCCAAATCTTCCTCCTCCCTTGATAATTGCTTAAAAGATATTTTGCTTCTTTCCAGCTCCCTTTTCTTGAACGAAATTTCTGAGCCAATACTCTCATCATTCCTCAAAGAAATTTCCTGAACTTCTATCCTCAATGTCTCATATTTCTGTTCTATATTAGAATTTTCACCAAATGCTTTTTCAAGATTTTTCTCCCTTTTCTCTAATTCTGACATTTCTCCTTTCAAGTAATCAATCTTCTCTTGAAGAGATTTTATCTGAAGTTGCTTTTCATGGATATTTGAAAGTTTCATCAAATCAGAATTCCCCCTTGAAACTTCCAGAGTCAATTGTTCTATTTCCTGATTCAGGATGCCTTTTTTGTTATAAATTTCTTTTAATTCTTTGTCGGAATTCTCTATTTCTTTTTTAAGAGACCCCACTTTTTGATGTATGTCTTTATGCATCGAATCAATGTGTTCTTTTGTTATCTGACTCTTGCACAAAGGGCAAATATCCATTTTGGAAATCTTTTCAACTAATTTTCTTTGCTTGTCTATCTCATATTCATTAGTAGCTGAAAGCTTCTCGAGAGTTATTTCTTTCTTGTTCAGAGATTCAAGAAGATTTTTTCTTTCTGAAATGGACAATTTCAGAGAATCAATTCTTTCTTGATTTGTTTTTGGATTGAAAAGCTCTTCACTAACAGATCTTATCTGCTTGAGCAAAAACTCAGACTCATGATTATAAGAATTGAGTGTTGATTTTTTGTCCTGTATTCTCTCTTTCAGGGATTTTAATTCTGATTTAATACTATAGAATTTTTTTCTCTGTTCCTCTACTTTTTCAAGTTCCTGTTTTTTGGCATCAATTTCTTTCTGGTTTCTTGCAGGCGAAAGAGGTTTCTGCAGTTCTTTTATAGACAATTCTGCCTGCCTTATGAATTCCTGAAGTTCTTGTTTTTCTTTTGAAATAGAAGATAATTTGCTTTCATAATTTTCTGTTCTTACATTCATTCCTGCAAGTTCTGCTCTTATATTTGCTATCTCTTGATTTAATTTCTCCTGCTCAAAACCAGTTGATTTCTGTATTGTTGAGTTTATAGAAGAAATTTTTGATTCAATGCTTTCTACCGCTAATCTCATTTCAGAAATAAATTTTTTTTCTTTTTCTATTTCCTTGTTTTTATTTGAAATTTTTGAATTTATTCCCTCAGAATGCTTTTTCTTTTGACTTATTTCCGAGAATATAATACTTGCCTTGAATTTTTTTACATCTGATTCAAGCTTTTTGTATCTCAAAGCCTGTTGCCTTTCTTTTTCCAGATTATTCAGGTAAATTGTTCTTTCTCTTAAAATAGCCAAAACCTCTTTTAATTTTTCTTCTGTCTTTTCCAGTTCATTAAGAGACTTCTCTTTTCTCATCTCATAGACAGAGATTCCTGAAACTTCCTCTATAACTTTTCTTCTTTCTTCTGACTGCATCCTCACAAAATTCTGGATTTCTCCCTGAAGAATTATATTAAAACCATTTGGGTCTATTCCTCCCTGCGCTAACAAAAACAAGACTTCCTGTCTTGTTTTTACTTCATCGTTTATCTTGTATATACTCTGCCCATTTCTTCTTACAATTCTTTTTATTAAAATTTCGTCTTTCTCTATTGAAAAAATCCTTTCTGCGTTGTCCAAAACCATTTCAACAACTGCCTCTTTTGCAGGAGCAGCTGCTTTGCTTCCCAAAAAGATTAAATTTCCTGCCCTTGCAGCGCGCATACTCTTTATTGACAATCTTCCCAAAACAAAACACAAAGCATCAGAGATATTGCTTTTTCCTGAGCCATTTGCACCAACAATGACATTGATACCAGGAGCAAACGGCACTTCTGTTTTTCTTACAAAACTCTTGAATCCGTGCATCACTAATTTTTTTATATAAATCATTGAAGAAAAAAAGACGAAGATGTTTTTAAAGTTTAAGACGATGCAATTTTATTCAAAAATTAATTTCTTTTGTTCTGGGGCAGAGCAGACTTCTCTCCAAGTGCTCCAGGTTTTTCTGAATATTCCTTTATCTCCGTATATTTGATTATGCTTTTCAAGAAATTTATACGTTAATGGATCTGAACAATATCCTGAACCCATTTCGCTTCCGTATTTCTCTTTTAATTCCTTCATTTCTATTTCCCTAACACACTTAGCAAGAATAGAAGCTGCTGAAACAGAAACATGATTTACATCTGCCTTATGCTCGCAATGAATCTCTAAGTTTGAAAGATTGCTTATTTTTGTTTTTAAAAAATCTTTCCATTTTTCTATGCTGACAGAAGGACAGTCCACAATAACTTTTATTTTATTGTAACCTTTATTTATCCTATTTATTATTTCTGCTATCTTTATTGCCTCTACTGCATTAAGATTTATCCCTGCTTTATTTTTCCCGTCTATTTCTTCTGGGTGGGCAAGGACAATTTCAAAAGTTTCTGCAACTTCTTTTATTTTTTCTGCCAAGAATTCTCTTCTTTTTTGTGTTAGTTGCTTGGAATCTTTTACTCCTAATTTTTTTAATTCTTTCTCTATTTTGTCATCAATCAAACATCCTGCCAGAACCATTGGGCCGATTACTGGACCACGTCCAGCATCGTCTATTCCTAAGATTAACATAAGGGTTTGAAATGCACAACGTTTATAAATTTAATTCTAATCGTTTTTAATATAGCCTTTTCATAGCGGGGTAGAGCAGCCTGGAGTGCTCGTCGGGCCCATAACCCGAAGGTCGTGCGGTTCAAATCCCACCCCCGCTATTAAGATTTTTAAACTTCTATAACATAATAATAAAATGAAAAAGGGTGTGAAGAAAAGAAAAAATCCTATAATTGCTTTGGCTCAGATAAAATACTGGGATATAAACAAAAGCAATAATGTTGAGAAAATAAAGAAATTTATCCGGATAGCTAAAAAGAGAAATGCAGATATCGTGTGTTTTCCCGAATCTGCTGTTAGCAGGACAAAAACTCTGCATTTTGATGATAATTTTGTCAAAGAAATAAAGCAGGAATGTAAAAAAAATTCTATTTGGTGCATAATAACTGAAGATTTCATTATGAGAGGAAAGCCCTATAATCTTACTATCTTAATTGACAGGGGGGGGAAAATAAAAGGCAGTTATAAAAAAATAAATCTTTATGGGGACAGTGATGGAATCTATCCTGGAAAAAGGGTAAAAACTTTTAATACAGATTTTGCAAAGATTGGAATAGCTGTATGCTGGGATTTGGCATTCTCTGATTTATTTAAAAAAATGAAAAAGGCCGGCGCAGAAATTGTCTTTTGCCCTGCATTCTGGTGCTACGAAGAAAAGGCTTATGATAAAAACCATAGAAAAGAAGAAACAGATATTTTAAGGTCATTGCTAAGAACAAGAGCTTTTGAAAATCTTTTTTTTGTTGGGTTAGTAAATCCTTTGGTAAACAGAAAAGATAGGGTTTCTTATTCTGCAATTGTCGCGCCAAATAAAATTCTGAAAGAAATTATAGAAAAAGAAGGTATAATAACTGCGCAGATAGACTTAAGACTGATAAAAAAATTAGAAAAAATCTATTCTGAAGAGAATATAAGATAATAAGCATTTTGAATATTTTATCTTAAATTTCTTTTAGAACAAGATGGATAAATTTAGAGATTATCATCCCATTAGCTTTAATTCTCCTGTTAATGTTATCTCCTCTCGGGGTCTCTGAGCAAATGCATCTTGGAACTCCTGATGAAAAAAGGTAGTTCTCAAAAGAATCATCATATTCATTAAAAATAATTCCATTTCTTACTTTATATCCATCAATAATCCCAGTATCAAATTTTTTATATATCCCTTTTGTAGAATTAAGGATTTGGATTGAAAATTTCCCGGGTTTCTTCCCATTTTCAAAACTATAAATATAAAATTTTTCTTGTTGATAATCTTCATGTAGAGTTAAAAACCCATTTTTAGATAATTTTCTCAATAAATCAGAATACTTCAATAATATTTTTCCTTCTCTTGAAGGATTATTTTTAGTAACAGTATTTGGTTCTCTTCCAAATATGTCTCTCTCATTTCCAAGCTTGAATCCAGTTGGATTTACAACAGGCAAAATAGAGATATTTATTTCATTAAATAATTCTCTTTTACTTTTCTCCAAGAAGTCTAATATTCCCCAGCTACCTGCGGGTTCATCTCCATGAAATCCTGCTGCAATTAAGATATTTTTATTATTTTTAATAATTTTTTTTGGATATAACAAAAAAATCGATTCAGCATCAATTTTTCCAAGAATTTTAATCCTAAAATATTTTAATTTTGATTGTTTTTTTAATAGATGATAAAATTCTTTTAAATTATTAGAATATACTCTTTTTTCCTCTATTTTCCAAATTTTATTGATTTCATCTTTTTTCATTTGATATTTTTATTTCTTCCTTACTTCCTTCTTCAAAAAATCCAGAATTTTTCCTACTAATTTTTTTTCTTCTCTCGCAAGAAAATCTAATCCAGGAGCAGAATTAATTTCTAAAACAAGCCATTTTCCATCTTTCCTGAACAAATCAGCCCCATAAATTTTCATCTTAAAGGCTTTATTTATTTTATCTATTACTCTTTTCAATTCTTTATCAACCTGAAATTTTTTGACGTTTTTATCTTTGATATACACTCCTGTCGCTTTCCACCCCCTGCTAATTTTTATTGCTGTTTGGACTATTTTATTTCCTATTATTGTAATTCTGTAACTCGGAGACTTGATAAATTCCTGAGCAATAATAGGCAATCTTTGACTTCCCATTTTCCAAAATTTTTTAATTATTTTTTCTGCTTGGCTCAAATTTTCAGCTTTATCAACATACTGTCCCATTGTCCCCTGAATTCTTTTTAAAACAACAGGCCAAGAATCAAACTCTTTTAACTCTCTCTTTGCAATAGAGATATTTTCTGACAGGAGAATTGTTCTTAATGTAGGAATTTTATGTTCTTTGCATTTCAGGAAAAACATCCATTTGTCTTCGTCATAATAAAATTCTTTTGAGGATTCAATTACTCTTTTTCCTAATTCTTCTATTGTCTTAACAATTTCAAGAGCAAAATCTTCTGCACTGTTATTAAAAAAAATGTCACATTTTTTTATTTTCGCTTCGAGTTCTTCTTCTGCCAAATCTTTAGCAGTATTAATCATAACCAAATCTATATTTTTATCTTTGGCTATCTTAAGAAAAAATTTTTCATCTGTTCTTAAATAAGGCTCATTAAATATATATCCTATCGTAATTTTACTCATGTTTTTCTAAGAACATTTTTGTTTAGTTTGAAAAGGATTAATAGTCCAACCAATGCCATAACTCCTGTTAAAACAAACACTAATTGGAATGCTATCTTTTCAGCAAGCCACGCACCTCCTGCTGCTGTTAATGCTGTTCCTACTCCCACCCCAGAAGAATAAACGGAATATTGAAATCCTCTTTTTCCGCTTTCCAAATGAGATGTGAATAAACTTGACCATGTTGGATAAGCAAAAGCAGCTCCTACTCCATAAATAAATTCCATTATGTAAATATGGTATATGCTTGTTGAAAAAATGTAGCCAAAAGGAACAATCATTATCAATGCTGTTCCGACTTTAAGCATCCACAATCTGTCCTTAGGATTAAATTTGTAAGAGAAGAACAACTGCAAACCTGCGTGAGTTATAAGAAATATTGTGCTTGCCAAACCTGCTGAAAATATGCTTCCTCCAACAAGATTGTCGTTTATGAAAATAGCAAGAATTGGAGCAATCATTCCAAACCCACTGAGTACAAAAATATCAGATATAACCAATAGTTTTAAGGTTCTGTTCATTTCATTTACACCCTTTTTATAATTATAATTAAGAAATTGTATATTTAAACGTTATGAAAACATAATAATAAACTTTAAATTCTCATTAAAATCTATATCTTTGTATTGATTATGCTTTCCTATGCCCACGTCGCATAATGGTATTGCAGCGGATTGCTATTAGGCTTCGGCCTTACACGACTTTCCCTTCGGGTTGAAAGTTGTTCCTTTCCTTGTGAAAGGTTTACTCTTCGGGGTATCGTCTTTCCCTTCGGGTTGAGAGACACGCTGACTCCTTTTAGGAGATGGCAAATATCCGCGCCCTTCGGGGCCCGCAGGTTCGATTCCTGCCGTGGGCGTTTATTGGATTGAAAATCCAATTGATATTGGAATAAATTCAGGTAAATTTTCTTGGTTCGACGAGCAATGTTCACGAGATTTCAATGTCGCTCTTGATTGCGAGTGAGCTTGCGAGCACCCTGCCGTGGGCGTCATTGAACCTGATACAGGTTTGATTCCAAAATGCAAATTTTGAATGTCCCAGAAATCGATAGATTTCTGAGCTACCATGGGCGCTTTGAAAAAGTTTAAGAATAAGCAGGTATTAATTTAAATTAAAGGAGGGGACATGAGAAAAAGAATTATTGTTGTAGGATTAGTATTATTCCTTTTAGGAATTATTTTAGAATTCCTTTCAGAGCTATACTACCTGGAGATATTACAATTGCGTTGATAGGTTCTAATCAAACTCTCTGGTTATTCGTCGTTTTTGTCGGATTTATTATTAGAATTGTTGGATTGATATTAAAAAAGAAATGAAAATAAAACTAAAAAAAGAGGTAAGGCTTGCACTGATTGCTGCAGGAATTATTGTTTTGGTCTTATTCATAATTTTATTAATTCGTTATTTTCCTCGTGTATCATATACTGATTCCAAGATTAATTCTTCCAATAATGTTCTTGTGGGAACTAATGCTGTATTATATGAAGAAAAATATTCTTTTGTTAATTTTACAGACCCAAACGAAAATGCTTTTACTATTAATATTCCTAAAGATTGGCAAGTATCCTCAAATTCTGGTTTAATCCGGCCATATATTGACGCAGGAGTATTGCTTCAGGCAACTTCTCCAAAAAATCAGGGGTTTCTTTACATAAGCCCTTACGGGGTTTATACTCTTCCCAATGACTTGCTTACACTTGCAGGATTTACAGAAGGAAGTTATTATGACCCTTCTGGAGGAATATCCACCGCTATGCTCGTGAAAAAATATACACAAGCAAAAGATTTTCTGAAGGAATATATTCAGCAACTGAATATTGGTGCACGGGTTTTGGAGGTTGTTGACAGGCCCGACCTGATAAACCAAAATCCAATTTCGCTAATTACAAAACAATCTGCCGCAGAAATTAGCTATACTGCTAATGGATTAAACTATAAATTAATTGCTTATATCTATCTTATAGAATATTCAGGAACAGGAATCTGGGCAGCAACATTATTCGGATATTATTCTCCTGAAAATCTCTTTAATGAAACAGAATATCTCGTTCTTAAGTCAGAGGAAAGCTTTAAGGTAAATCCTCAATGGGCTGCTAAAGAGGCACAGGAAGTCAACACGAGGGCAGGAATAATCTCTTCAACACAGGACTCGATATCCGATACAATCTCTTCAACATTTGAGTACAGAAGCAACAGCATGGACAGGATAAATGATGAATGGAGCAAGACAATTCTTGGAGTAGAAGAAGTTTATAATCCTGAAACAGGAGACACGAGATATGTAAACAGCGGCGCAGAATATTACTGGATGGATAACAGGAATAATATCTATGGAACAGAAACAGATGAAAATCCTTTTCCTCTAGAAGACATGACTAAACTTGAAATCAAGAAAGAAGTTTAAATAGGATTTTTTAAAAAAATAATATTTTAATCTTAAGTTAAATTAATCCATAGGTAATCTTATAAACGTCTTCCATCTGTCAAAAACATGACAGACTTAAAAAAATTTGAAGGATACGATTTTGAGATAGATATTCCTGACAGGGAAAATTTTAATCCATTAAACCAAGCAGTGGAAGTCGTATTAACTACAAGAACAGGAGAGAGATATTCTGCTAATTTTGTAACAAGAGCATTCGTTGATTATATGTTTGAAAAAAACAAAAGAACAGGAGAATGTGCTAATGGAACTTATTTCTGCATGCCAGACAGAATAGATATTGAAGAAATAAAGGATGAGAATGTAAGAAAAACAATTGATGATTTGATAAAGAATCTCGAGATTGAAAATTATTTCAGAAAGATTGATTAATCATAAATCTCCTTTAATTTGTCTATGACTTGTTCCTGATTTCTTCCTTTCGCTGACTTAGCAACAACTTCGTAATTATCTTCTCCCCTTCTCCTGTAATATAATCTTGCCCCATTTCTTCCCCTTAAATAATGAATTTTTGTTCCTTCAATATGTCCCGGATGTCCTAAACCCGCTTCAAAATTTCCCTTGTACAATTCTTCAATAAGATGATTCATTTCCCTCTCTATAATCGGACTCTTAACTGCTTCTTGTGTAAGCTTTAAAATAGAGGGATGTGATTTGATAGAACTCGAAATTACTCTTCCTTCAAGAGCTAAACTCGCTGTTGAGAAGATAACAATGCTCAAGAATAAAAACATTATTCCAAGAAGAAAACTAAGAAGAATTGTCATGTTTTTAAATCCTAAAAACGCGCCTGTAATATTCAACTCTGCGTTAATTAGAAAAATCGTTCCGGTTATGAACATTATAAGACTTAAAATTTTTCTTCTCTTCTTTTTTGTCATTTTACTTCATCGCAACGAATTTGTCTCTACCTGTTTCTTTCGCTTGATAAAGAGCTTTATCTGCACGTTCTTTAAATTTTATTTTTGTATCTCTTGGTTTAAATTGAGTTATTCCGCCACTTACAGTGATATTATATTTTTTTAAGAGTTCATCTGAATGAATGGCTTTTTTCAATCTTGCGGCAAGTTTCTTTGCTTTGTCGATGCTTGTTTCAGGCAGAATAACAAAAAATTCCTCTCCTCCGAATCTCGCAGGAACATCGGATTTTCTGATCGTTTTTTTTAATAATTTTGCAAGATGTGCAAGCATTTCATCTGCTTTCAGGTGTCCATAAGTATCATTTATTTTTTTAAAATAGTCTATATCAACAATCATCAAAGAAAGTTTTTCTTCTCTCCTCTTTACCTTGTCTATTTCCATTTCCAAGAGGGTTTCAAAAAATTTATTGTTGTACAATCCGGTTTTTTCGTCTTTAATTGCCGCATCATAAAGCATATGAATAGACTTTTGCATAGCATCAAACATTTCTGAGATTTTTTCCCTGAACTTAGGATCCAGAGCAGAAATCTTCTTATTTATATCATCATCAAATAAAAATGCCATAAAGAAAAATATGAAAAGAATTATTTAAATGTAATTACTTGCTTATTTCGCTTGTTTTCTTCTTTTGAATGTAGAATTTATTCAATACATCAAGGGTCTGCTGTCTTTGTTCGCTGTTTCCCAGCCCTTTCCAGTCCAAAAGAATCAAATCAATGTCCTCCTCAGTTCCTCCTATTGCTTCATGAATCATCTCTTCTGTCAGGGGAAATAGGTATTGGGGAATTATGTGGCTTATTGCAATATTGGAATTCATCTGAATTTTGTTGAAATTTGGACAGTAATGAGGGCCGCCAATTCCTATTGCAATTTCATTGTAAGGATTTTCTTTGAAATCAGTCATTGTTTCAAAAAGGGTTTTTGCTACAATAAAACCAGCTTTTCTGTCTTTCCATTCTCTCTCACTTGAGCCAATTTCAACAAAAACGCATGGTTTATCTATTAAGGGGCCGTGATGTGTTGGCTCTAAAGTAAGTTCATATCCCTTGAGATGAAATTTATCTGCGTTCTTTTTTAATTTCTCAAAAAATTGCTTTTGAAAAAGAGCAGAAGTCTTGCAAACCCTGTTATCCTGCCCACCAAATTCTGCTTTTCTAAAATTGCCTGGCGCATGAATAGAAAGGCTTTTTTGATTTTTTTCTGAGCGATGTCTTGAAGCAAAAATTACAAAATCATAATTGTTAATTTTTTCCAAATCAACATTTTCAGTGTAAATTATCTCTCCATCAACCAAATAAAAATGAAAATTTCCAAACTGGCTTAATTGAGTTGTTATGTTTATTCCTGCTTTGTCCTGTTTGCTTGCAACTATCAGGTAATTTTTATACATGACTAAATATAAAAACTTCATTTATTAAATATTATTATGGAAGAGTTATACAAGTTCCTCATGGGAATTGCGCTTTTAATTTTAGGAATTCCTATTGGAAATCTTCTGGCTAAGATGACAAAGGAAGAATTAAAATCAGGGAAAAAATATTTTAAATCAATTATATTATTAAGCTTAATTGGAGCAGTTGTTTTTTTGATTCTTGGAAATGACGCATTGTTATTTTCTTTATTGTTTATAGCAATTGTCACAAGCAGAAGTATAAAAGTGTAATTATAAAGTAGTTACTTATAGAAAACCTTATAAATAGAATTCTTATAAAAAGGTTATGGAAAACCGAGATTTAAGATATGAAATATTAGAAAAAGAAATATTTAGAGTTGCAAAAAGGGAACTTTCAAAACTTCCAAAGAAACTCGAGTATCACAATACTGACCATTATGAAGATGTTATTAATGTGGCTTCAAGGATTGCTACTTCAGAGGGAATAGAAAGTAGAAGTAATGAATTTAATCTTTTGAAAACTGCAGCTTTGTTACATGACATTGGCCTTTTATTTACATATAAGGATCATGAAGAAAAGGGTGGTTTATTTGCAAAATCTCTTCTCCCAATTTATGAATATTCTCCAGAAGAGATAGAAACTATTTCTGGAATGATTCTTTCAACTAAACTGCCTCAGAGTCCTAAAACAAAATTAGAAGGAATAATCTGTGATGCAGACTTGGACAATTTAGGAAGGGAAGATTTCTTTGAGAAAGGAGAATTAGTAAGAAAGGAACTTGAGAATTACGGAATAAAAATGTCTGATGAGCAATGGTTTACAAATACCCATAATCTTATAAAAAACCATGTTTATCATACAGCTTCACAAAGAGCATTAAGAGATGAGGGAAAGGAAAGAAATATTAAAAAATTGATTGAGATTTTAGATTCTTTAAAGATATCTGTAAGATAACTTAATAAATTGTTTTTTATTTCTTAATTCTATGTTATACCTCATTGGACTTGGATTAAACGAAAAAAGCATTTCTCTTGAAGGAATTGAGGCACTAAAGAAATGCAGAAAAATTTATCTTGAAAATTATACTGTGAATTTTCCTTATTCTGTCCAAGAGCTGGAGAAAGCTATTGGGAAAAAAATCATTTCTGCAGACAGGGAATTTGTTGAGAGTGATAAATTGATTAAAGAAGCCAAAAAAGAAAACATTGCTTTGTTAGTTTATGGCTCGCCATTAACAGCAACAACACATATAACATTAATCCAGGAAGCAAAAAAGCAAAAAGTAAAATATGAAATAATTTACAATGCCTCTGTTTTGGATAGCGTGGCTGAATGCGGATTGCAGTTGTACAAATTTGGAAAAATCATCTCTCTTCCAAATTTTGAAGCAGACAGTTTTATTGATGCTGTTAAGGAAAATCAAAAAATAAATGCTCATTCGTTAATTTTAGTGGATATTGGATTGGGATTTTATGAAGCGGTTAATACGTTAGAGAAAGTTATTAGAAAAGAAAAGATTAATGTTGATAAGATTGTAGTGTGTGAGAAACTTGGTACGAAAGATTCTAAGATATATTATTCAGAGATAGATAATTTAAGGATTAAAAAAGTTAAACCTCCTTTCTGTTTCATAATTCCCGCAAAACTCCATTTCATGGAAGAAGAGGTTTTAGAGGGTTTTGCTTAATTTTGTTCTGCAATAAGATGATAGAAACCCTCTTCAAACATTTCTCTGTAAAGAGTAATTTTAACTAAAGATAAATTAAAGTTTGTTCCACTAAACCCACGAGTTTGTAACCAAGTATCAGAAGATCTAACTGCTTCTAAAGATTCTTCAAAACGTTTTCTTTCTTCTGAAGGTAATCTATTAATGTCGTTATCTATATATAACATAACAATCTATCTTTTATAACCTTTAAAAATCTAACCATGCCTTAAGAATTATTTAAAAATGTCAAAAGCATTGAATTGGGATGTACGACGTTCAAGGAGAAAAGGAAATCCTGAAATTCTGGAAAGAGAAGAAGATATTTGAAAAATTAAGGAAAAGGAACAGACATTCACAAGTTCAGTCTGCTTCGTCTAAAAGCCGAATCAAAGGGAAAAAAAGATTTAGCTTTATTGATGGTCCAATCACAGCGAACAATCCTATGGGAGTTCATCATGCATGGGGAAGAACATACAAGGATGTTTTTCATAGATTCAAAGCAATGCAGGGCTATGAACAGCGATATCAAAATGGATTTGACTGCCAAGGTTTATGGGTTGAAAGAGAAGAAGAAAAAGATTTAGGATTAAAAAATAAGA
>CAYHEN010000011.1:1518-23845 GCA_964355745.1 Candidatus Woesearchaeota archaeon | reverse complement strand
CCAAATCTTCTTACAGGACCTTGAAGCCCTTTTCCTCTTGTCAATCCTCTTACATCGACTAATTTCCCCTTTTCAAAAATGCTTGAAACTGAAATTTCCCTGTTTAAATTTTCTTTAATGAATTTAATTTTGTCTTCATAATTTCTGCCAATTGCAATTTCAACCAAATCAGGAGTTTTCTTAATTCCTGTCTTTTTCACAACAGAATAGCATAAAACCCTAACATCATCATAACTTCCTTCAAGTTCGGTCTTTTTTGCGTTTTTTGGAAGCTTTACGATTTTCTTTAATTCCTTGTCCAAACTTTCAGCCAAAACTTCTTTTGCAACTTTTCCGTTTTTGTAAAATCGAACAGAAAATATCTTTAATGAGGGACATTCAATAATTGTTACAGGAACAATAATTTTTTTCCCTTTTGTCATAGAATCAGGAGTATCGTCTTTTACATAAGCAGAAGCCATTCCTGCCTTGTAACAGATAAACCCGTCAAGCTTATTAGAATCATTCTTTACTGCCTTCCAGTTCACACTAGGCAAAAACTTACTGGCCCTTTTTCTCGGCCAATACTGTAAACTTCCCCTTCTCGGTGCATTCGGTGCTGACATATTTTATATTTTTCAATAACGCGGATATTATCATTTTAACTAACCCTGGATGAAATAGAGAGAAAATATTGGTATTTAAAGGTTTTGAAAGGGTTTCTTTAAGCGAGAGTATCGCAGATTAGGGACTTGAATATTGGTGTCGCATGAAGGGACTTATTTAGCAAGTTGTATTAGAATAAATATAATCTGTTCCACAGTAAAGAAGAGTGTAGAACCTCCAAAAAGAATTATTATCTTCGTAAATTTATTCATCTTTTGAGAATATTCTAATTGAGCCATAGAAGTAGCAAATGCTATCCCTTGTGCAGTAACTCTATATGTAACTGGTTCTCCCTCTTTTTCTGGAGATACTATCCTAATAATTCCATCTTCTTCTAAGAATTTAATTACTGTCTTTGCAACCTCTCTTCCAAAATAACTTTCAAAAATACCAAAATATAAGTATGCGGGATAACCTAAAATTATCTCATTCATTATCCCTTTAAACTTTTCAAGAGTTGTTATCTTTCCTATCTCTTTAACTATTTCCCTTTCCATTTCCTAAACTATTCAAGAGTAAATTTCCCCATCTATTTATCCCTTTTGTTTCTATCCCACACTTTTCGGCAGGAGTTTTATTATTCTAATAATTTTTTCTTGGAGAATTAACAATTTAAAAAAGAAAACTTAATCCTACGCCTCAAATTCCTTCTCAACAGCACTTTCCCTGTTGTCAATTGTTGCTCTTCTGACTATAACTCCTTTTCTCTTAGACATTTCTCTTGCTTTTGCAAAATCTTTTTCATCTTTAGGAACAAGCATCTCTTTTATTATAAAATCGTGACTTATTTCTGCATCTTTGAAGTCTGGCTTTTCAAAAACAAAATCCTTTGCAATCTTTTCATCGCTTGTTATTAATTTGCAAAAGTCAGGCTTTAGTTTTTCTTCTTTAGTTTTCGGTTTAGCAGATTTCGGAGCCTTTGGTTTTATTTTCAAAATATCTCCTTTTCCAGAAAAAGTGAGTGCAAAAAAAGCTTTTGGAAGCTTGTCAATCAGGTTTGTTATTTCGTGTCCACTCATGTGCTTTTCAATAACATATTGCTTTATTCCCATAAACTGCTTTTTAGCTTTGAAATCTATTTCCTTGTCCATGTCAAGCGTAGAAATTATCACACCAGTAACGCTTGTTTTTTCATCTCCAAGTTTTTCAGCAACAGTTCTAACAAGCTCGTTAGCAAATTCTGCTGTTGTAGAAATCGTATAATTGTTCTTTACTTTTTTTGCTTTTATTGACGCCCGATTTGGAAACTCTCCTCTTGAAAATTTCTGAAACTGCAGATGAACTCCTTCATCAATTTCTCCATTGAACACCTTTTTTATAAAATTCATTATGAAAAATCCCAATTCTTAGGGGAATGTTTTATCTGAATGAAATGAAGAATGAAAAATTTCCTGTTTTTCATAAAATCTTTTGTTAAATTTCGCTTATAAACTTTTTCTTGAATCTTCTCAGGAACTTTTATAAATTTGACTATTCTATTATATATTAAAGAGTATATACTATGGATGAAAATTATTTTAGGAAAGTTACTGCAACAGTTGTTATATCTGTGCTTGTAGTTTTATCTTTCTTTCTATTAAAGCCAATTCTGCTTTCAATCATTTTAGGATTTATTTTAGCATTCATATTTTCCCCGGTATATGATTTGGTTTATAGATGGACCAAATCAAAAAATTTTCCTGCAGCGATTATCTGTGCTTTATTGCTGGCTGCTATAATTTTGCCTCTCTGGTTTTTTACACCAATGATAATAGACGAATCAATAAAACTTTACAGAGCATCTCAGCAATTGGACATTGTAACTCCATTAAAGAATTTATTCCCCTCCCTATTCGGCTCGCAGGAATTCTCGCAGGAAGTGGGATCTATAACACATTCATTCATAACTAAAATAACAAACTCCTTGATGAATTATCTTTCTAATCTTATTCTTGACTTCCCGACAATAATGATGCATATTTTTGTTGTGTTCTTCACTTTCTTCTACACTCTAAGAGACAAGAAAAAAATAATAGGATATATCAAAAGCTTGCTCCCTTTCTCAGAAGAAGTTGAAAAGAAATTATTTGACTTAACAAAAGATATAACTTCTTCTGTTCTTTACGGGCAGGTTGTTCTTGGATTTATTCAGGGAATAATTTTAGGTGTTGGACTTTTTGTTTTTAATATTCCAAATCCTTTCTTGCTGACACTAATTGCAATATTAGCAGGAGTGCTTCCACTTGTTGGTCCGTCTTTAGTTGGAGTTCCTGTAGCAATCTTTCTTCTAATTGGTGGAAATGGTTTTGCTACACTTGGAATTTTAGGATTTACATTGTTGTCTTCTCTCTCTGACCCCTTTTTAAGGCCATTCTTGGTTTCAAAAAAAACAAAACTTCATACAGCATTAGTTCTTACAGGAATGATAGGGGGTTTCTTATTATTCGGCATTTTAGGATTTATTCTCGGCCCTTTGATAATTGCTTATCTGATAATAGTTATAGAAGTATATAGGAATAAACCACTTTCCTCTGTTTTAATTCAGGCTTCTAAATAAATAAATATAAAAACAATTTTTCTTTCTTATAAATATTAAAAAGGTGTGTTGTGGAATTAAAAGTAAAAATTCTGAAGTGGTCTGCAGGAATTCCTGTAGCAATGCTGAATGAGGATACAGCGAATGTAATAGGAGTAAAGACAAAAGGGAGAATTTTTATTAAACCAATCTCCAAAAGTTCAAAAGGGGTTTCAACTATCGTAGATATAGCAAAAAGTTTAGTCAAGAAAAATGAGGTCGCAATTTCTTCTGAACTCAAAGAGAGATTATTGCTGTATGCAGGACAAAAAGTCGATGTAGATTTGTCTCCTGCTCCGAAAAGCTTGCTTTTTATAAAAAAGAAACTGAATAACGAAATTCTTTCTCAGCAAGAAATTAATGAGATAATAAAAGATGTCGTTGATAATTCCCTTTCTGAAGCAGAAATCGCCCTTTTTGTTTCTGCCATGTATGAAAATGGAATGAATATGAAAGAGACAATTTCTCTTATAAACTCCATACTTAATTCAGGAAGAAAATTAGTATTAAAAAACAAGTTTGTAGTTGACAAGCATTCAATTGGCGGCATTCCAGGCAATAGAACTACTCCAATAATTGTTTCAATCTGCGCTGCTGGTGGCTTGATAATGCCTAAATCTTCTTCAAGGGCAATTACAACTCCTGCAGGAACAGCTGATACTGTTGAGACAGTTGCAGATGTTGAATTCTCAATGAAAGAGTTGGAGAGAATAGTCAAGAAAGTCGGAGCATGCTTGATTTGGGGAGGTTCTCTTGAAATAGTCCCAGCAGATGAAAAAATAATTCAGATAGAAAAATTGTTGAACATAGACCCAGAAGCGCAGTTGCTTGCTTCGATAATGTCAAAAAAATTAGCTTCAGGAGCAAAATATATTCTTATTGATATTCCTTATGGAAAAAATGCAAAAGTGAAAAGAGAAAAAGCCCTTCATTTAAAGAGAAAATTCGAGTTTTTAGGAAAGCATTTCAACAAAAAAATGAAAGTAGTGCTCACAAAAGGAGATGAGCCAATTGGAAATGGGATAGGTCCATGTCTTGAAATGAGAGATATCATTAAAGTTCTAAGCAGAGATAAATCGCGACCGTTGGATTTGGAAAATAAATCTCTCTTTTTAGCAGGAGAAATTTTTGAGATGACAAACAAAGCAAAAAAAGGAGAAGGGATTAGCTTGGCAAAAAGCATTCTTGATTCTGGAAAAGCTTTTGCGAAGTTCAAGCAAATTATAACAGCACAAAGAGGGAATCTAAACAGGCTTAAATTTGGAAAATACAAGAAGGATATTTTCATGAAAAAGAACACAACAATTAAGGAAATAGACAACAAGAAGATAACTTTATTAGCGAGGATTGCAGGATGCCCAATGGATAAGTCTGCTGGCTTGTATCTTTACAAACATGTGGGAGATAAATTAAACAAGGGAGAAAAACTAATTACGATTTATGCAGAATCAAAGCCAAGATTGAGAGAAGCAATTGAATTCTTTAAGACCCAGAAGCCGATAAAAATATAGAAACAAACAACAACTAATTTTTTAAAGTCTTCTTATGTAATATATGCATGGAAGGAAGTTACAAGAGAAGAATTATAGATTATCTCAAGAGAAACACAAAGAAAGGCTATCCTGTTCAGACATTGCGATTTGCTTTGATAAATCAGGGATATCTGCGTCCTCTGGTAGATGAAGCAATTGAGCAGGCAATGAAAGAGCTTGCAAAAGAAGCCCCAGTTTTAAAAGAGTCTCCAAAGATAGAACACGAAGTTGTTGTTGATGACACGCCTGTTGTTGTAAAGAAGTCATTCTGGAAGAGATTGTTTGGCGGGAAATAACAAAAAATAACAAAAAAATAACAAGAAATAACTTCAAAAGAATTCTATATAGCAAGTTTTAAAATCTATCAATTAATTTATAATGTAATGCCTCCGTCGCATAGGCTCAAATCAGGAAAATTTGGCTAAATACTTCGTAGGCTTCGTTTCACTTGCCTCCGTCGCATAATGGTATTGCACCGGTCTTGAGATTGTAAGGAACCAAGGTTCCTTGACAGTCAACCTCCTTTCCGATGCGGAATGGCGATTTCCAAATCGCCCCTCCGATTAAATCGCAAGGAACAAGAAAACCGGGCCCTAGTGGCTTCCAGGTTCGATTCCTGGCGGGGGCGTTCATCCTTAGGTTTAAGTAATGGCATTGGTGTAATAATATTTTTTGT
Source organism: Candidatus Woesearchaeota archaeon (assembly GCA_964355745.1). Lineage (GTDB taxonomy): Archaea > Nanobdellota > Nanobdellia > Pacearchaeales > GW2011-AR1 > RBG-13-33-26. The sequence goes on along the minus strand of CAYHEN010000011.1, from coordinate 18,438 downwards.
TATTTTTAAGAGACTTTATTGAATGCCGAATAAAGATTTAAACCATTCAATAAGGAGATTTTCTCTAATAACACTTCCAGTCCCTGTACCTCCAGTTAAACATGCTCCATCAGAACAACCATTTGAACAAGATAAGAAATCTGCATCCACCCATTTTGTATTACAAGAATATTCCATTATAAAACAAGTTGTTCCACTACATGAATTAACATATTCGTAGTTTCCATCAGATCCTTTTATAGAACACTTATCTGGAACAGAAGGTACCCAACCAGGATAATTGGTTTCTATTATCCCCTTTACAAAAGAATTCTTTCCTCCATCACTGTCTGTGCAGGAAAAAGCTGTTTGGTTTGTTGTTGAATTTGAGGGGGAAGTTAAACATGCTCCATCAGAACAACCATTTGAACAAGAGTAAGTTTCAGCTGAAGGAGTTGAGCCTTCGTAAGGTGAGCAGAATATTTCTCCTAAAAAGCAATTAGATCCGCTACATGTGCTAACTTTTGATATTGAATTGGTATTGTGAATTTCGCATTGATCTGTGCCATAATTTATTCCGTTCTGAACAACACTTCCTTTAACATAATAATTCTTTCCTCCATCTGAATCATTACAATTGGAAGATGATGTAGTTTTTTCACAATCATAACATCCAGTATGTTGTGAGTCGTGCATAAACATTGGCCATTCCATTGTTGAAGCATTGTAAGAAGCATTTAATTCAAATGCATAGAGAACAAACTTTCCATTAGAAGCAGGGTTGCCAGTAGCGATTATTACATCTATTTTTCCATTATGCTCCAAATCAGTCACAACAGGAGAATTTAGTCTGTTGTCCATATTTAATAAAATAAATGGTAACATCTTTTCATATATTCCTGATTTTATTACAGATCCGTCCATGTTATACACCATCAAACCACCAAGAGTATTAATTCTTCCATCATAAATTCCACTGTAAAATCCACCATCGTTAAATATAGCATCAGTTTTCATATCAGCATTCAAATCAACAGCGATTGGAGCACCGCGTGCAGGTATTATTCCTGCCTCAGGTTCATAGGTTCTAGGCCAATCATCAATTATCTTACCCAAGTAATTCAACACTAATTTTTTACGACCATCTCCTGCCTCTTGAGCTACTATTTCTAATTTAGAATCCTTATCAAAATCCGCTAAAGCAATTGGAGCTTGAAAATCGCTCAAATTATCAAAAGGCCAGCCAGGCAGCAATGTACCGTTTTTGTCTAAAATATAAATACCACCATGATAAATTTCTTTTTGGTTTTGATAGAGATTACCAGAAGGAATAATAACATCATCATTCATGTCTCCATTAATATCTCCAATTGAGAAAACTCCTGTCCAAAGAAACCCACCAACGTACACAGGCCAACCATTGACAGATGAGCCATCAAAGTTATATATTCCAATTCCATTGCATCCAGATCTAACAACAACTTCTAAATCATTATCACTATCAAAATTACCTACTGATGCCCTTGGAGCATAGTCTTGGTTAGTTGTAAAAAGTTCACATCTAGGAATTAATATCTCTTTTAATTTTCCTTCATTTCCTAAATATAACAAGATATGTTTGAAAATACCATCAGCAGAATCTATTTTTTCACCCCCATAAGCAATCAGTTCTTTCTTTAAATCTCCATTCAAATCTGAAATACTCAAGGTATATGGATCGCATCCCTCTAATTTTATTGGCCAACCATTACTTACAACCTCTTTACCGTCGTATTTAAATTGGTGAATAGACCGTGTACACAAACCAGCGTCATAAACAACAAATATTTCTTTTTTTCCATCATTGTCTAAATCTCCAATTGTTATTTCGGCTGAAACAAATCTGCTATCTATTGACTGAGAAAGGTCTTTAACCCATTTTACATTACCATTAACATCATAAACAATTAAGTTTAAAATGTCGGGGGCGGTTTGAACAAAGATAATTTCTTCTATGCCATCATTATCCAAATCATTTACTTCTGGTTGGTATATGTGATTACCTATCAGGCTCGTTTGTTCATCGAGAATGACTGGCCAGCCAGGTTTAATTCTTGAATCCAAAAGTATTGGAAAAAGGTAATTAGTTATGCTTTGATAATCTGTTTTTACCTCAATTTTCAAACTATAAAAATTATCTTTAAGAGTTGTGGTGTCCCAAGTCGCTAATTCTTTATCATTATTCACAACAGTTATGCCGTTTGTTTTCCAATCTGCATTGTTTAATTGATCCTCATTAAAAGATAATCCTTCAGAATAGTAAACTTTTAATTCTTTAGCATTATCTGGAATTACCCCCTTAATTTTAACAATGTCTCCTTTTCGTAGGATCTCTCTTCCAATTGGGAAAGTTATCTCAAAATTATTAACTTCTATTAAACCCCTGTCTTCACTTTCTTCTCCATCAGCATTCCACACAATAAGTTTAAGATAATAAACTCCATCTTCTAATAAAGAAGTATCAAAGTTATGATATAAGATTCCATTTTCAACAGGAGTTGATGAATTTGTAAGTTCTATCCATGTTGTTGGTTTTTCTTCTGTATCATAATATAGGGTATATTTATTAAATTCTCTTCCAGTTGCAGTTCCGATTATATTAATTGTTCCTGAAACCTCTTCTCCTGTTTCAATTTTTGCAATAGAAGGAATTCCATTGAAATTGATAGTGTTTAAAACATCAATTTTACCATATCCTTGTTCATTAACAGAATAACTTAGGTCAACAGCATTATTTCTCAAAGAAGATTTAATCTCTTCAGGAGTCCAATCATGATGCTTTTGCAATAACAAAGCAGCAGCTCCTGCAACATGTGGTGTTGCCATTGATGTTCCTGCTAGTAAAACATGTTTGTTATCTATACAGGTTGTATAAATGGGGTTGTGAGCTGAAAAATCAATGCTGTCCCATCTTGCAGCACAGATCATTGCTCCAGGAGCAACAACATCTGGTTTGATTAGATATTTAATAGCCCCATTAGAATCTGTCCATTCAACAGGTCCTCTTGAACTAAAAATAGTAACTTGATTCTTTTTTGGATTTGTCTCATCAAAATAATTCCCGATGTAATCTTGACTATAAACTGCTCCTACTGTAATTGCTTTTCTTGCTGTTCCAGGATTGCTAATTGTATTTTTTCCTGGTCCTGAATTCCCAGCAGCAACAACTGCAACGACTCCTGCAGAAACAGCATTGTCTATTGCCTGACTTAGAGCATCATCAGGATTACCTTGTGGACCCCCCAAACTCAAACTTATTATGTCTAGATGGTCTGAAAAATTTCCGTCTTGATTAGGGTCAACGCTTCTTTCAATTGCAGAGATAATTGTATTCCAATTTCCATTACCTTTAGAATCCAATACTTTGTAAGCAGAGATACTCGCATCTGGAGCAACCCCCTTCAAAATTCCGTTTCCCGCTGCTGTTGCTGCAACATGCGTTCCATGTCCCTGGTCATCCATCGGATCATTGTCATTATTAACAAAATCATAACCATCAATAACCTTACAACTAATTCCAAAACATCCTCCAAGATCTTCATGAGTGTAATCAACACCCGTATCAATAACCCCTATTGTAATTCCTTGTCCAGTTAGACAGGGTAAACCACTTGTTGCACAATTATCTCCGTTAGCATCTAATTTCCAAACATCATCAGCATTAATCTGAGGAATAGAATTCATTAGAGTAATATTAACTTCATAATTAGGATAAATCTCTTTAACATATTTTAATTTTTTAATTTCTTGAGCTTCTGAAGAACTAATATTCAAAAATACCCCATTAAAAGTATTAGTATATTCGATTAAATGACTATCTTCATTAATTGCATTTCCAGTTATTGAAATCTTGGATTTAATATCTTTTAGTGCTTGAGTATGTTTATATAAAACATTAGATTTATGCTTTTCTAGACGACTTGCAATATCTTTTTCTTTCAAGGTAAAAATGTTATAAACTCCTTTAAAAACCGGACCAACAATTACAATCTCTCCAAGATTTTCAGCAACCTTTTTATTTTCTTTTACAATCTGTTCTAATCTTGTCTTTTCTTTTAGAATAGGTTCTTCTTTAAATTCAATGATATATCCTCGGAATTTTGGAATATCTTGCTCAATAGTTGAAAAATTACTTGTTTCATAAGTCAAAGCAGAATTTGAATTAGAAAAAACATCATCTTCTGCAGGAAAAGGAGAATAGACTCTTTCTTGAGCAAAAACAAAGGGAAAAAGTATTATTAATAACAAAGGAATAGATAAAAAGAATACCCCCCTCTCCATAATCTTACATAGGGATTATATATATATAAATTTATTTATTAAAAAATACTTGAACCTAAAGTTCGATTCCTGGCGGGGGCGTTTCTTTAATGTAGACAAAATATAGAAAGTCTTATAAATGTGGACACCTATATTATTATATGTATATTGAAAAGAGAAAAGAAGGCAATAAGATAAAATATTATCTTGCACATTCATTCAGAGAAGGCGGAAAAGTGCATAAGATAAGAAAATTTTTGGGAAAGAACATAAACGATAACGAATTAAAAGAAAGATTTTCAAAAGCTCAAAAAATTATTCTAGATGAAATAGAACAATATAAAATAATAAGTGATCCTTTAAAAGTTCCTCTTTCTGAAAGTGAAATTAAATTTATTGAAAAATTAGAGATTAATCAAAAATTAAGGGTTTTTCACTTATCTGAAAAACAATGGAGATTGTTTTCCGAACTTTTTACATACAGTACAAATGCAATTGAGGGAGGCGAGCTAGAACAAAAAGAAGTAAAAAAAATACTTGAAAAAGATGAGTGGCCAAAAAAATCAAAAGAAGATATTGCTGAAACTTATGGAGTAAATGAAGCAATTGAATTTATTCAAAAAACAAAAGAACATATTTCTTTGGATTTGATTAAAGAACTTCATAAAATTGTTTTCAAAAATTCTAAGGGTTTTGCAGGAGAATTTAGAAAAGCAGGAGAAGAAGTAGTTGTAAGAGATGGTTTAGGAAATATAATTCATTATGGGGCTCCTCAATCAAGGATTGTTAGTTTATTAAAAGAGTTAATTGGATGGTATAATAAATATAGGAATAAATATCCAGCCCTTGTGCTTGCAATAGTGATTCATAATCAATTTGAGAATATCCATCCTTTTAGAGACGGAAATGGAAGGGTTGGAAGACTTTTATTGAATAATATCTTAATAAAAAATAAGCTTCCTCCCGTCAATATTGATTTTAAAAACAGAAAGGAATATTACTCTGCTTTGCAGGAATATGAAAAGAATCATAATATTAGGCCTATGATTGATTTATTGCTCAAAGAATACAAATCCCTGAAAAAAAGATTTGGGTGACTACAAAAGATAATGGTGTGGACACCTCGTGTTATACTGAAAACGAGACTTATGGCGGGGGCGTTGTATGTTTTCTTATAAAAATACTAAATAAAAATTTTCTCTTTTACCTACTTTCGTGACCAAAAAACCTTCTTCAATTTTGTGGAGCTGTATTCTATAGTTTCCTGTTCTTATCCTAAATTCGTCCTCTTTATTCTTTAGCTTGATTATATCTACTGGCTGATTATTTTTGAATTTTTCTAAAGTAAAAATTATCTTTTGCTGTATCCTTACATCTAAATTGCTTAGTTGTTTTTTTGAATGGTTTGAAAAAATAATTTCCATCAGAAACCGAGTTCTTTTTTAACTTCCTCAAGTGTTACAAAATTTCCTCTTTTATATTCTTGTCTTGATATTTCTATATCTTTCTTTGTTTGTTCGGAGAGTTCTAAATGGGGCTCAATAAAATCCCAGATTACATCTTCATAACTCTCTTTATCATCTTTAAACTTTTTTAGGGTATTCAATAAATCCGAACTGATTCTGATTGATGTTTGTTCTTGCATATTTTATGTATGCATTATGTATATATAAATCTTTTGTTTTTGAAGTTTAAGTTGATTAATTCTTCTTAATTAAGGTATGAAATAGAAGTTTCTGATTTAGCAGATAAAAAATTCTATAAAATTGCAAAGAAAAACAGAATTCTTTTTGAAGCAATAAATAAAAAGATTGAAGAAATTAAAATAAATCCAGAACATTTCAAGCCGCTAAAAGGAAATATGAAAGGGCAAAGAAGAATCCATTTTGGGCATTTTGTGTTAACTTTTGAAATTATTTATGAAAGAAATATTGTAAGAATTCTTGATTTTGACCATCATGACAAGATTTATTTAAAATAAGAAATAACACTAATCTTAAGTTAAATTAATGGCGGGGGCGTTTATTGGATTGCAAATCCAATTGACATCGGAGTAAATTCAATAATCATTTAAGTGTCGATTCCGAGCAATTTTACGATAAGAACCGAGGTTCCTAATACCTCCTATGAATATCCCGTGACGAGTGGGCTTACGGGTATTGCTGGGTATTTATTAGATAATTTAATAAATTATTTTTTCTTCAGATAAATATGAAAAAGAGAGTTATCATTGCAATCGTGTTAGGCGTTATTATAATTGGGGTTTTTTTCTTCTTCAAATTTGTTGGAACAGGAAAAGTTGTAAGTTCTGGAAATAACCAAGAAGTAAAAGTAGTCCCGTTATCTCAAGAAGAAAGAGAAAAAGTCGCCCAAACACTTTTATCAAGTAAGTTTATCAAAGACATACCTAAAGAATATCCTGTTGCTTTAAGTTTTTTTAGTTTTGAAGAAAATCAAAGAGTATGGAGGGATAGTTTTTTGATAGGACAAAATACTCTTTTGTCCGAAGGAAATCCCGCAATTTACCTTTCACTGCATTCTAAATATATTTCTGAATTTAATGGAAATAATTTATGTGACATTGTCAAAACTGCTAATAAAAATAAAGATTTGGGATTTTATAGTGATTATAATAAATTAAATTTGTTCATTAAATATGCAGGAATGCTAAAGCACAGAGAATGTTTTGGGTTTTAAGGTTCTATCCGTTTGGAATGTTTTTATTTTCTAACTCTCTTCCTCCTCTTCCTTGCCTTTTCAAAAACCTCTCTGCCGTTAATTATATGATACTTTCCCCATCTCATCTTTTTCCATAATCTTTCATGAATGAAGAATAACAAAATCTTTATCGTTGTTAGCACTAGGCTGAATTTTAAAGAATCTATAAAATTTCCATATACCAAATAAACTGCAAAAAATGTTAAAATAAAAGAGATTGTTTCCCAGCAAACTCCTTTGATAAAACTTCTAAGGGGTATTGATGCCATATCAAAATAAGAAAATTTGATTTATTAAATTTATTCAATCCACCCATTTAACGCCTTCGTATTTGTGTTTTGTCGCAATCCAGATTACATCAACAAGCCACCATATGCCTAATCCGCCTGCTGTAATCAACTTCAATATTCCTGTTCCTATTTTTCCCATAAGAAATCTGTCAACTCCGAGAGTTCCGAATACAACAGACATTATCAGACACAAAACCCAATTGACTTTTCTCACCTGATTTTTATTCTTTTTAGCCATAATAATATATGTTTTTTTGGCTTTTAAATTTTCCCGTGTTCTAACTAGAAAGATTGAGGTTTGAGGCTACTCAGATGAAATGTAAAAAATTAAGTCTACCCGAATAAAGCACTCAAACCTTCTGCTGCAGCTTCTTTCTTCTCTTCTATGTGGGCTGCTTTCTTTTCTTCTTTTGGCATGCTCCCAGATACTGGAGCTGTCGCCATTAAACTTGCGCTTTCAAGTTCTTTGTCAATGTCTACACCTTTCAAGCTTGCAATAAGAGATTTGATCTGCGATTCTTCTATATTGCTGCCTGCAGCTTCGAGAACTTTCTTCATGTGCGCTTCGTTGATTTCTTTTCCAAGTTTGTGCAACAAAAGTGCTGCATATATGTTTTCCATGTTTAATTTCCTCCCTCTGAATTTACTTCAGGAGTATTCTCTTGTCTCTTTGTTAATTTCTCAATTGCTTTTTCATGCCTTGCTGCTTTTTGTATAAGAAAGCCTATCGTATCATTTGAAATATAGCTAATCTGAACAGCAAAAGGCAAGGCTTTTCCAAAAGCCCGTTTCAATTCTTCTAATGTCTTTTCTCTGTCTATCTTTATGTCTAAATATAATTTCTTTTCATGGCTGTCATATCCTGCCAATGGAACAAGGCTTATAGAAAAAGGCTTTATATCTAGCTTGTTCATAATATCTGCTGCTCCAGAAGAAATGTTTGCTCCTTTCTTTGCAATAATTTTCGCTTCTTTAATTGTAATTTTTCCTTTGTCTATCTGTATCTGAATTCCCAATGCTCCTAACTGGCTTATTGCAGGCCCAGGAACAAGTTCTGTTGGTCCTGCAGAAATTTCAATATCTTCAGGAGCTTCTTGCCCTGCTTTTGCTTTTGCAGGTGTTTTGTTTCTTACAAGTTCTCCAGCAAGCTCAAAACAATCCATGTCTGAAAACAAGACAGCAACATTGTCCTTGATTTGCTCTTCAATTTTCTTTAATTTTTCATCTTCAGAATTTTCCAATGCCCGAAATATTAAATTTTTCTTTGGGACTTTAACAATTGCCTTTCCTCTTAACTTTTTTGAAATTTCCTGAAATTGCGAAGCAGGAATATTTTTTATAGATGCAATTAAGATTGTCCTTTTTTCTTTGATTAAATTAGTCAATTCCTTTACTGTTCCTTTTTTTATTGGAGATACATGTGTTGATTTTTTCTCTGTCATTTTATCTTATTTTTATCTTCTGAGGTTTAGTCATTGTGAATTTCAATTCAATATTTTTGATGTTCTCTTTTTCTTTTGTCAAAACTTTCAAAATCCCATTATATACTGTAAGAATATTTTCTATTAATTCTTCATTCTTCATTTTTTGTCTCCCAATAGGAATTTTTATACTCGCTTCTTTTGTCCTGATTTTTACGCTGTTATTGATTCTGTTTTTCAATTCGTTTATTGCTCTGTCATCAACATTCATTAAAATTCCAAGTTGAGGAGAAGGCATTTTGCCTGTTGGGCCGAGCGCTCTACCAAAAGTAGTAGCAACTAAGGGCATTAAGCTCGCCTGTGCTATAAAGAAGTCATATTTCTTTGCTAATTTTTTTATCTCTTGTTTTGTTGAATACTTTTTGAATTCCGACTTTGTTATTGTATCCACATTGCTGTTCTTTATTTCTAAGAACGCACATATCTTTTTCTCTTTTATTTTATGAGGAACAGAAATAAATATGTTCACTGCATTCTTTTTGACATCAAATTTTTGTAGATTTATAATTAAGTCTAATGATTGTTCAAATTTTCTTTCTTTTTCCTTTCTAAGCTGGTTTAAAGCTGTTTCTAAATCTTGTTTTAAATCCATTTTTACCTCCAACTTTACACGCCAACACCATAGAACATATGCATCAGCGAAGTTGTTCAATCGGTAAATCTTCAAGAAAAAATAGATTTATAAATTTAACTTATCACAATAATTTTTATAAACCTCTTAATTATCTTTAAAAAGGCAAAGGAGAAAAGAAAATGAGTGAGTCATTGCATTACTTAACACCAGAGGGAAACGCGTATGATTTTGTAAAAGAAGACGGGATTACAAAATTAAGGAAATTGAAAGATGTTACAGTCGATGATTATATCAAGTACGTTGAAGAAAGCATGTCAGGTGAAGAATGGGAGAAATTATGCAGGAGAGCTCTACGACATTATAACACGTTAGACAAAAGCCAAATACCCCCTAAATATGGAATTAAGGAAGCTATAAGAGATGTTTATTTACAAGAATGTGCAAGCGACTTAGAAAAAGCAATTGAAAAGACTAGAAATAATATAGCAGTAAATAGTGAATAAATTGCCTTTATAGACTTGCTTATCACAATAATTCTTATAAATCATTTTTTCTTTTTCCCTCAAATGGAACTTATAGCTTTATTATCATCAGGAAAAGGGACATGGGCGCAGGTTTCTGGCTTGATAAAATATGGAGAATGGGATAAAATAATTCTTCTTGGAGATGAATTCGCAAAAAAATTCACTTCAGAAAAAAAGTTCGAATTCATAAGAATTGATTTAAACAAAAAACTGAAAGAATTGAAAGAGGAGTTTCAGCAGAAATTAAAGGGAAAAACTTCAGGGACAGAGGTCGCATTATCAATTGCATCGGGTGATGGCAAAGAGCACATGGCCTTAATCTCAGCATTAATCAATTTGCCAGTAGGAATAAGATTCGCTGCTCTCACAAAGGAGGGGGTAATTGATTTGTAAGATGGAAGAGGGAAATACTCCTAAATATGAAGATTTTTGTAAAAGAATCAAAATGTGTTCATTATAATTTAATTAGTAGATTAAGTTCCACTCTAAATATGAGAGAATATCCATATGAAGCAAAAAAGGAGTCTTGAAATAGCGAGAGTCCATTGTAAACAAGATTGTGAAAGAAGAGCTTATCAGTTTTATCAATGGTTAAATTATCAATGGTTAAAGAAAAAAGAATTAACAGATGTTGTATCAAGATTTGATTAAATTTCTTCCTCTTTTATCTTCATCATATTCTTGTCTTTCCCAAGCAAAAGAACACGACTTTCTTTTTTCTCGTCAAGAATTTTGTATTCTGGGAGAAATTCAAGAATTTTTTTTGAGAATTCAACAATGTCTTTGTGATAAGGCATCTTGTTATAAGGAATTCTTTGATTTGCAAATCCAACACACATAAATGCTTTCACTTCAACAAACATTGGATTTGCTTTCTTAATCATTTCCGCATACTTTTCTGGGGAGGTCATATTCAAATCAAGAACAAGGTTGATTCTGAATACTGTTCTCGTTTTTCCTTTTAGTTGCGACATAATCTCCAAGCTTTTATTTAGAAGTTCCCACGCGTCTTTCTTTGAGCTTCTGTGGAATTTATTATAGAGTTCTTTTTCAGGGGCATTTACAGAAATGTATAATTGGGTGGGAAGCTGCTTCTTTCTTTCAAGCTCTTTCAGCTTTTCAGGATATAAACCATTAGTCACAAGAAAACTCGTCTTTCCTCTCTTTCTTAATTCTTCAATAATTCCCCCAACATATTTGTATGTCATTGGCTCCCCTGAAAGAGAAATTGCAAATTGCATTGGCTCTTGGCTTTCTCTGAATTTTTTCATATTTGCCTTGCTGAGTTGTTTTTTCTTTGAATTCTTGTCGATTTTAAAACCACTCAACAATTCTCTCTGGGCCCTTAAACATCCTTCAATTATTTGCTTTGGAGAATCAACTTTTCCCTTGAGTTCATTATCAATAGTTAATTCAATTGCTCTCCAGCAATGCAGGCATCTGTTAGGGCACCACATTACACTTGGAGACATCTGACAGCAGAGATGCGATTTTATTCCGTAGAATTGTTCTTTGTAGCAAACACTTTCGTCTCTTATGGATTTCTTTGTCCATCTGCAAATCTGAACAGCAGAATGTTTTCCAACAATAGAATAATGCTGTCTTTTCAAAACTTTTCTCACATTTTCAGGAATCATAAAAACAAGAATAAGAAAAGCATTTTAAAGTTTACTTAAAACAAACTCATTGCCCAAAAAGTCATTATGACAGCCAATAAGAGTAAGAACAAGTAAGTTACAAACGAAAATGTTTTCTTTGCTTTTTCTTTGCTCTTTGTGATTGCAAGCATCATCAAAAAGAAAAATCTTCCACCATCAAAAATGCCAACAGGAAGCATATTCACCAATGCGACACTAAAGCATATCAAAACAAGCCACCATAATAAATCATAAATAAATTCAGTAGCAGAAAAATTTGCTTTGTAGTATATGCTTGGATCCCTGAAAGAAGAGAATATATTCATTACATTTCCTAAAACTCCTGAAGTCTGCCTGTCAATAAATCCAATTCCCAAATAAGCAGAATCATTATTGAGGGGGTTTTTGTCAAGAATGATTTCATAATCTCTGTCTGCGCCTTCAAGTAGGGTTGTAATAATTACTTTGTCCCCAGGAGAATGTTTCAAAAGTTCAGATGCTAAATCTTCTTTGCTTTTGATATCAATGCCATCCATCTTAATTATTATATTGCTAATATTTGCTTTTATTGCAGGAGCATCATCATACAATAGCAAATATCCATTGTTTCCTGTTTGCTGTCCTAAGAAACTTTTTGTTATAATATATTTTGTGTTGTTTGCTTCTATTTCATTAAGAGCTTTTCCAGAATTGTTGATTAAACTAAAAATTTGTTTATATGTAACATTGTTAACATTAATATTGTTTATTGAACCTATACTTGCCATGTTGACAATAGAATAAGTATAAGTATCAAACACAATTCCTGCTGGAGCAAAGCTAAGAGAGAAAAACAAAACTAAAATTCCGAAAAAGAATGCAGCGGTTAATAAATTTGCAAATGTTCCTGCACTAAGGATAGCCATTTGAGAGGGTATTTTTTTCTTTGCCATCTGTTTTTCATCGAGCTCAACAAATGCTGCTAAAAACACAGGAAGAAAGAATGGGAAAAACCCAAAACCCGTGCTTTTTATTTTTACACCTTTGTTCGCAGCAAAAATTCCGTGTGCAAATTCATGAGTTATAGCAACTATTGCAATTATCACAATCCAATATATGAAATAAAATGGAGGAAGGAAATTCAATTTGAAAATCTGTGGAAGATAAGGAAGTAAAGGAGTTATCGGGGGAATCTTAATCATTTTTATTATTGGCGCATTGAAGACATAAAGCCAAACCATTTTTCCAAAAAGATAGAGCATTCCTGCCATCAGCAGAAATCCCAAGACAATAGAAACATAACCAAGAACATTCAGGGTTTTCTTGTATTTATTAGTGAATTTGTTTATTGCTCTAATTCCAAAACCAGTTTTATAGAGAAGCAAAAGCCCCTCTCTTTTCAGATTTTCTCTTTTTCTATACAAAAAAATAGACAAGAGGATTACGAATATTGCCAATAATACTATATCATAGGTTGTAAAATTCATCTCTTTTTATCTATCAATTTATTTCTTCCTTAAAGGCCTGAACGCGCTTCTTTTGCATTTTCTGCATTTAACTTTTCCCTTTAATATTTTTTGAGGATCTGCCCTTATTTTAGTATGACAGCTCTTGCATACAAAAACATTCTTAAAAAGACGGTTCTGTGCTTCTGGAATTTTAGCCATTTTTATTTAAAATTTCGCAAATTAAATTGCAATTTAATTTCAGGTATCTTTGCCATTGTATTAATTAGATTTTACGTTTAATTACTTTTTCCCCCTCAACATCCCAATACTCCACATTTGAATTTTCTTCTAATCCTGCCTTAATGTCATCTGGACAAGCAACTTCCAACGTTTCGAAGCTTTCCAAATCCATTATGCTGACTTTATTTCCTATTGACAACACCTGTCCTTTTCTCTTCTCAACTAAAGGCACTTCTACTCTTTCATGTCCAGGAACAACAAAAACTTTCTTCACTCCAGATATAATTCCGACAGCTTCTACTCTTGCTTTGCTGTGCCCGTGTTTTCCTGTTTTGCTTATGTCAATTTTTTTAACAGTGCAAGGCTCACCCTCGACATTTACATTAGTCCCCACTTTTAATTCAGTAGCATTGATTATCTTCAAAACCATAACTAAACAAAAAAAAATAGATTTATAAACATTTTTACTCAAAACATTAAAATGGCCCTACAAAAAAAAGATTTTATTGAAATAGAATTCACAGGAAGAGTCAAAGACGGAGAAATTTTTGATTCAAATATTTTAGAAGATATTAAAAAACTGCATGAAGGACACAGCCATGAAATAGAAGCAAAGCCGATAATTTTCTGCTTGGGAGAAGGAATGTTCTTAAAAGGGATTGATGATTTTCTTGTAGGAAAAGAAATAGGAAAATATAAAGTTGAATTAACTCCAGACAAGGCTTTTGGTGTTAGGCTTTCCAAATTAGTCCAAATGGTCCCGATAAAATTATTCCAATCCCAAAAGTTAAATGTATATTCCGGAGCTGTCTTTAATTTTGACGGGAGAATGGCTAAGGTTTTAACTGTGTCAGGAGGAAGAGTAATAGTTGATTTCAACAACCCATTAGCAGGAAAAAATGTTGTATATGACATTCATGTTTTAAGAAAAGTGGAAGATTTGAATGAAAAAATAAAAACGTTTATTAATTTTTTATTCAGGGGAGAATTCAAATTCTCTATACAAGAAAATAAGATAATAATAGAAGTTGAGAAAAAAATGTCCCAATTTGTGGAAATGTTTAAAGAGAAATTCAAGGATGTTTTCAATATGGATTTGGAGATTAAGGAAATAGAGGAAATCTCAAAGAAATCACAATAATTCTTATAAATCTACTTTAATTCTTTATGTAATGGCTGAGATTTACAAAAAAGGGAGTTCTTCTGTATTGTCAAATGTTTCCGAGGAAGTGAAAGAGATTGACAGAGAATTAGAAGAGTTAATCAAGAAGCAATCAGCCAAAATAAAGGTTATTGGTGTCGGTGGCGCAGGTGGAAATTCCTTAAGCAGGATGAAAGAAATAGGAATTAAGGGTGGAGAATTAATAGCAGTAAATACAGATGCCCAGGATTTGTTATATGCGAACACAGACCAAAAAATTCTCATTGGGAGAGAACTCACACAGGGATTAGGAGCAGGAAGTAATCCAAAAATAGGAGAACAAGCAGCAAGAGAATCAGAATCAGAGATAAAAAAGAAAATTTCTAATTCAGACATGGTTTTCATCACTTGCGGAATGGGTGGTGGGACAGGAACAGGCGCAGCCCCATTTATTGCCTCTCTTGCAAAAAAACAGGGTTCGTTGACAATTGGTGTTGTCACATTGCCTTTTACAATAGAAGGAAAAAAGAGAATAGAAAACGCAATGGATGGATTAGACCGGATGCAGTCTGTTGTAGATACTTTGATTGTAATTCCAAATGACAAACTCCTTGAACTCGCGCCAGAGTTGCCTCTTCATACTGCATTTAAAATTGCAGACGAAATTCTTACAAATGCTGTCAAAGGAATTACAGAATTAGTTACAACGACAGGATTAGTAAACTTGGATTTTGCAGACATCAAAGCAGTGATGATTGACGGCGGAGTTTCATTAATTGGTATGGGAGAGTCAGATTCTGCTCAAAGGGCAGTAGAATCAGTAGAGAAAGCAATTCAAAATCCTCTTCTCGATGTTGATATTTCTGATGCTACAGGAGCATTAGTGAATATTATCGGGGGCCCTGACATGAGCCTTGAAGAATGCAAAAATATCATAGAAACAGTAGGAAAAAAATTAAGCCCAGATGCAAAATTAATATGGGGTGCGCAGATTTCAGACGACATGGAAAAGTCAATAAGGGTTTTGTTGATAATTACTGGAGTAAAAAGTTCCCAAATTATCGGGCACGGAGAATCAATTGAAAGTATAAAACACAGGGAAATTGAGGAAGAATTGGGGATTGAGTTTTTTGAATAAAATCTTAAAAACCCTTATTCTCTACTTATCTTATGGCAATGCTAACTTCATTAAACTCTTTCATCTTGAAATGCAAAAGAGTATGGATGGTTCTGAAAAAACCGACAAAAGATGAATTCATAAAAGTTGCGAAAGTTTCTGCAGTAGGAATTGCGATAATCGGGCTTTTAGGTTTTATAATTTCTATAATTATGGAAATTTTCAGAGGATAAAATAGTCCAGAACAATAATCTATAAAAAGAAGAGAAATTATTCCTTTTGATGGGGGTGGGTTATTCTTCTAAAAATATAAAAAAAATTATAACTATTAGCCTGTTAATGTTTTTTGTTTTTATTAGTATAATTTTTACGACCTATCTTGGATTTTTTCAACAAAAATCAGTATCCTCCCATGCTATTATCATTCCTAATTTGGATTTAGATAAAACAACAAATTCTTCTCCTGAATTTAGTGAGGGATTTGGTGTTGGAAGTTCTTCAAGTAGAGGAAGTTCTTCTGGTGGAGGCGGTGGAGGGAGTTCGTCATCACATTCTTCTTCTAATAACAATAATCTTAACACAGAAAAAGTTCCACAAAATAATCTTTCCTTTACAAATGACTCGATATTAAAGAACCTAACCAATGATAAAAGAGATTATATCCCCGTAATTGTTATGCTTAAAGACCAAATTGCTGAGATAACTAATAAAAACGATTTATCAAAAGCAAGATTAATAATAAATAGCCAAGAAGATAAAGTGCTGTCAGAATTTAATAAAAGCGAATTTCTGCTTAAACATAAATATAATACTATAAATGGATTTACAGGAAAAATCAAGAAGGAAAGTTTAGAAGAACTGCGACAAAATCCAAATGTAAAAGCAGTTTATGAAGATAGATTACTTAATGTAACTCTTATGGACTCTGTTCCATTAATAAATGCAGATGATGTATGGAATTTAGGAATAACTGGAAATGGTTCTGTTGTCTGTGTGGTTGATACTGGAATTGATTATACACACTCAGATTTAGGAGCTTGTAATCCTTTTAACTTAACTGGAAATATCATCCTTTATTCATTAGAATCTCCACATCCTTATACTGACAATTATGACTATACTTGGACAATTACACAGCCAGGATTTAGCCAAATTGCAGTTCATTTTTTAAATATAAGTGTTGAATATTATTGGGATTATGTGTACATTATGAATGCTAGTAATAATATAGTCCAATCCTTTACAGGTTACTATACTGATGTTTGGAGTGTTTCTATCCCAGGAGACACAATCAAGATACGTCTTGTTACAGATTATTCAATTACAGACTGGGGATTTGCAGTTGATAAAGTTTTAAATGGGACTATTACTTTTCTTGGTTTACAAGATTGTAAAAAGGTAATAAATGGCTATGATTTTGTTAATTTAGATAACGATCCTATGGATGATAATGGACATGGAACACATGTTTCAGGAATTGTTGCAGCTAATGG
>CAYHEN010000011.1:0-1508 GCA_964355745.1 Candidatus Woesearchaeota archaeon | reverse complement strand
AATGGAACATTAAAAGGAGTTGCTCCTGATGCAAAATTACTGGCTATAAAGGTGTGTGATGCTGTGGGAGGTTGTTGGGGTTCTGATATGATTGCTGGTGTTGATTGGTGTAATAACAAAAGCGGAACATACAATATTGTAGCAACAACAATGAGCATAGGAGATGGGGGAAGCTATAATCGTACAACCTGTCCAACTTTGATGGATGATGTTATTAACACTGCTCATGATTTAGGTATATCCGTGACTGTTGCTTCTGGTAATGAAGGATATAGCAATGGAATTTCTTATCCTGCATGTTCTCCGAATGCAATTTCAGTAGGCTCGACAACAAAATCAGATATAATTTCTTGGTTTACTAATACTGGCAGTTTACTTGATGTTCTTGCCCCTGGCAGTTCTATTTATTCAACAATTCCAGGGGGATATGATTATCTTTCAGGAACTTCTATGGCAACTCCCCATGTTGCAGGAGTTATTGCTTTATTAAAACAATACTCTCCTTTTATATCTCCAGACAGAATTAGAACAGTATTAAAGACAACAGGAATTCCTATTTATGATTCGCGTAATGGATTAACTTTTCCAAGAATAGATGCTTTAGCTGCTTTAAGAAATATCAGCAATGTAGCATGTTTTTCTAATTCAAATTGCGGAACTGATTATTCTTTTGGAAGCCAATTTTGTCAGAGCGATAATGTTTATAAAAATTGGGTAGTTTATACTTGTAATAATCCTGGAACAAATAGTTCATATTGTTCAGATTCAACTGCTCCTAAATTAAAAGAGGAATGTGAGTATGGATGTACTGATGGAAGATGTAAAATAAAAGTATGTAATTATGGGAAATGTTATTATGTGTAAATAAAAAATGAAAAAATTAGAATCAATAATAAAAAAAGGAAAGATAATTGCTTTAGCAGGCATAGCGTCTTTGGCAATTGGCTGTGCATCTTTGAAACATTATGTTGAACCAAGAGTGGGAGCAATAGTCCCAGTAGCAGAAAAAGAACAAGATTATAAGCCTTCTCTTTTAATTGGTGGAGCTTATGGTTTTAATGCAGGAAAAATCGGATTTGAAACTAGTTTGGACTATTTTCATTCATCAGGAGAATATATACAAACAGATAGTATTTTACCAAGATTCAATGTAAGTTATAGTCCACTAAAACAAACAGCAAAAGTAAAACCGTATATAATTGCCGGTGCAAATTTATTAAGCGAGTTTTCTGCAATAGACATTCCTGAATTTGATGTGCATGATAAAGTATCAAATACAACCTTGGGGGTAGAAGCAGGTATTGGTGCAACTATACTTGATAGAATTAATTCAAGACTTGTTTGTACATGGTTACCCACAAGCGAAAATGTAAAAAATATGTTTACTTTAATGCTAGGTTATCGTTTATATCTCGACCAAAATTAACAATCAATAAAATTTATAAACCACATATTTTAAGTAATATTACTACTTCTTAAGGAGTTAAGAGGTAGCCGGAGCCAAATAT
>CAYHEN010000010.1:0-25286 GCA_964355745.1 Candidatus Woesearchaeota archaeon | reverse complement strand
ACGCAATATAAAGAAGAATGAAGAAACCAGTTGAAGGTGTTATTACAAAATCAGTGAGGGATAAATTAAATCAAAATTGGGCTAAGGTAGTGAAAAATGTCAAAAAATAGTGATTTTCCGACGCTAATTATATAATGGAATAATAAAATATATAAATAACTCATTACTCATATTTATATTGGTCAGTCGGAATGGCTAAATCTCTGAAAGAGAAAACTGACTCAGTTAAGTCTGAGGGAGAATTTCCGAAGTGTGTGTCATGGAATTGGACACAGAAGATAATATACTAATTCTGTTTAGCAGGGCGAACTAAGTTTTGTGATTGTAAGGAGGAAGTATTAAGAATGGAAAAAGAAGTTATAAGGAAATATGCAGGAAGGAAAGTTTTGTTATTTCTAAAAAACAACTTTAGTTACACTTGTGTTCTTCCAAAGGAAATCAATCAGGATTTTACAATCATTGATAAATTTGGAAAAACGGTAGAAATTTCTTGTGATTTTATTTCTTCTGTTCAAGAAATTGGAAATGGGAGAGATAACAATTAAGGATGTCAAAGACGAATTTAAGAAATGGCTTTATTTAGAAGACACAAATTTTATTGACGTTGTTTTAGCAACAGCAATTAGTGAAAAAGAAAAAGGAGAACCACTATGGTTGTTTTTAATTGCTCCACCAGGTTCAACAAAGACAGAAACAATAAGAAGTTTTGCTGGTGATTGGTTCTATACAATTGATGATTTAACTTCTCATACTTTTATAAGTGGTTTGACATTCGGAAAAAAGGACAAGATGAATAGAGATTTATTGCCTTTATTAGATAAGAAAGTTTTGCTTATAAAAGACTTCACTGTTGTCTTGGAAAAGAACAAGGATGAAAGGAAAGATATCTTGGGGCAGTTGAGAGGAATTTATGATGGCTATTTTGAGAAAAAGTTTGGAACAAAGGAAGCAAAAATTAGTTACAATTCGAGGTTTGGAATTATTGCTGGTGTTACTCCTGTTGTTGATAGATATTGGAAAGTTATGCAACAATTAGGTGAACGATTTTTGAAATATAGGATAAAACTGGACAGGATTAAGGCAACAAGCACTGCTTACGACAATTCTGGAAAAGAAATTCAAATGAGAAAAGGAATGCAGGAAATTGTTAAGAAATTTATTAATAGTTTGGATTTTTCAAGAGAAATAAAATTTTCAGATGAGAAATATAAACAAACTTTGATTAGATTAGCAGAATTTGTTGCGATTATAAGAACGCCAGTTAGTGGGGGAGACGAGGAATTTGAGTATATTCCTGAACCCGAATTATCCACAAGATTAGTTAAGCAATTAAAGAAGTTAGCGATTTGTTTAGCAAGAGTTCATAAAAAAGAAGAAGTTGGCAATGAAGAAATAGAGATAATTAGGCAAGTTTGTTTAGATACTTCACCACCAGATAGATTGATGGTTTTAAATGAGATTAGAAACGGACTAATTCCTGATGCTGAAATGATAGCAGATGCAATAGGTTTAACAACAGGGAAAACACGATTAATTTTAGCGAATTTAACAAGATTAGGCTTGATAAAATTAGAAAAGTCTGCATTAGAAAAAGGTGGAGTGAGTTATGGATATTGCTTAAATAATGAAATGGAGGTTAATTAGAGCGAGATTTAAAACTAATTATGGGTATATATGCTAATATACTATATAGTGTTTATACCCCTTTTATTTTTTTTAAATCACGATAAACATATATTTTAGATTGGCACCAATTGATTTTTCTGGTGCTTGATATATAATAAAGATATATTAAAATAAATATTATAAATAGAGTCTATTTATTTTGTATTATCCGTAAAATTGTTGGATATTTTTAAGGGATAAATAATATATAAACAATATGAATTTTAGGAGGAGATAATAATAGGATATTAATTATTTATTAATTATAATTCAAAAATAATTGAAGACTATTATAAAAGTACTATTTTTTAACCTTCTTCTTTATAATAAAAATGGTTATCCCAATAATTAATATAAATCCAACCACGATAAATATCCCTCTATTCGTTCCACCACCAATTATTGCCCCCGTTATTCCCGCAAAGAATCCTTTATTTTCTTCAGTAGGGCTTTGATTATTTGTAGTTTCGTTGTTTAATGTTATAGTCTGATTACTTTTACTTATATTCTGAATGATTGTATTTTTATTACTACTACTTCCCCCACTTCCACCGCCCCCGCCTCCTCCAGAAGCTGATGACGAACTTGAAGATGAAGGTATTGCAGTTTGGGTATATGTCATAAATTGTGTAAAGTGTCTCGTCCAGATATTTATATTGGTTCCATCATCATAATAACAGCTTCCACCTGCGGGAAGATTTGTTTCATTAAGAGAGGTAGTACATGTTGCTATTGGAACAAAAATTACTCCGTCATGTGAATACCCTACACTTAAAGATTTACCTCCTTCATTAGGGATTATTATCTTAACTGGCTGATTAAGACTTAAACTAATATTAGGACTTCCAACTTCGATAGCCTTGCTAAATGTAAGAGTATAACCTGAGAAATAACCAGTGTTTATAGTTGGGATGATTACATGAGGCATTCCGATTGTTCCATCCCATAGAGAAGAGTTTCCGATAATTATTATTCCTGCAGGAATTTGGACGCTAATATTATTTGAATCTCCAGAATTAAAACTAAGATTTGTTAATACCGTTGCATTTAATTCATTTGTATCATTTGTAATAATTGAAAAAGGAGTCAAATCTAAAGAGTTTGTATCATTAAAAGAAAATGTTGGAGAATTAACTAATACATTAAAGTTAGACGTTGCAGTATTTCCAAAATAATCTGTAGTATTACATGTTATGGTAGTTGTTCCTATCGGAAAAGTAGTCTCAGAGGTAGGAGAACATGTTGCGAATCCCGGACCATTAATACTAAAATTATCATAATCAATATGCACTTTTCCATTATGCCCAGAAACAGAACCAATATATAATTCATAATTTCCATTAGTTTTTGTTAAAGGAAGATTATCAATTAAGGTAATTCCTGAAGGAGTTGTTCTCTCAAGATAAAAATTGTTTTCTTGAAACTCAATTTTAATATGTGAAACTCCTAATTCATCATATCCTTGAGTTCCGCTACTATTTCCAAAAATCCCCACTCTTATGTATTGGTCTCCTGTTAAAAGAACCATCTGCATATAATTATTCTCTTTAGAAATCAAATTGGTATCATATTCTAAAACATCACCAGTTGTAAAATTACGTTTTGGAACAAGATAAACTCTATAATCTCCTGTTGTGTTTTGTTGGGTGTGAAAGTTACCTAAATTAGAATCAATCCAATATTCATTCATAAATGATTGATTTTCAACATCTTGCCTAATCTCCCATTTACTTGTATCTAAAGTTCCTGAAGAAAAATCATCATATAAATTTGATGTTGTTGGTAATGCATAATTTACAATAGCCCCTAATGAAGATGTGGCTTTTGTAATTATATCCGAAGTAGGAGAAATTACAGGAGGGCTTATAATATTTTTATTTATATTAACATAAGTTCTTCCGATTGTTTTTGTATTATTCTCGTTATCAATACATTCAAAACCAACATAATTAAAATTACCAAAATCAACGGTTGCAATATGTTTAGTTGAGTATGTATCTATCAAGGTATAATAATTTGTTCCAAACCATACAATTATACCATTTTGTCCATTTTCGTTATATGGGTCTGGAAACCAAAAATTATAACCACATTTTGCAGGTATATCTGTTATTAAATTAATTGGAACATATTGGGAGTAGGTATGATTTTCTATTGGAGAATTTATTGTAATTTCTAAAGCACTAATATAAGAACTAAATATAATAATCGTAACCCCGAGAAAGATGACTATCAGTCCGATTTTCTCCATAATTATATTAAACTCTTATCGTATTTAAAGGTTTTTATATGTGTTACGCCTCTGTAACCCCTGTTTTTTAATTGTTACGCTATTGTTACCTTATGAAAAAGGGCATACAATTAGAGATTTTTCTTAAGAAGAGTAATTTAAGGCGAGAAGTTTATAATATGTTAGATAAACCAAAAACTGCTTCAGAAATAGCCAAAGAATTAAAAAAGCATAGAAGTGCTGTAAGCAGAGTTCTTTTGAATATGGAAAAAGCAGGATTGGTAAAATGTATCAATTCAGAAGATAAGAGTTTTAGGCATTATGTGAAGAGATAGGAATTTCAATATCCTTACCAGAAACCATTAGAAATCCCTTGTTTTAAACACGAGGCTTTAAGTTCTTTTAAAGAATGATATAAATAAAATGGTTTAGAAGTTAAGAAGATTTATAATTATTAATACATTCTTTTAATTATGGGGGATAAGGAATATTATCAAAGAAATAAAGAGAAAATTTTGGCACGGCAAAAAAATTATTATGAAGAGAATAAGGAAAAAATAAAAGAAAAAAAGGAAGACCCTGAATATCTTGAGAAAAAAAGAGCAAGAGAAAGAGAATATCGCAGAAAAAACCCAGAAAAAATGAGGGAAATAAACCAACGAACTTATCAAAAAAATAAACATAAATATGCAAAAAGAGAAAAAGAATATAGAGAAAAGAACAAAGATAAAATTAAAGCATACCGAAGAGAACACTACTTAAGAGAGAAAGAAAAAATTAATGCATGGAAGAAGGAGTATTATCAAAAAAATAAAAGCGAAATTAGCGAAAATGCAAAAAAAAGATATCAAAAATATGAAGAAGTTAGGGAGAGAGCAAGATTAAGAGCAAAAAAATGGAGAGACGAAAATCCTGAAAAGTATAAAGAATACAGAAAAAATAATACAGAAAAAATAAGAAAACAAAAACAAAAAAGATATCTTGAAAGATATAAATTTGTAGATGAATATAAGAAAGATAAATGTTGTGCTAAGTGCGGTTATAAAGAACATACCTCCATATTACAATTCCATCATCATAACAAAGACAAAGAGTTTGATATATCTTCTGCCATTGGAAATAAAAAGAATGAAATAATAAAGTTGGAAATGGATAAATGTATATTGCTTTGCCCTAATTGTCATTTTTTACTTCATTCTAAAATAGGAAAAAAATAGTTAAAAAATAATTAAACGGGATTAGAAAACAAAAACGCCAATATATAACCTATAAAAACTAATGTCAAGATAACCCAAAATATAATCTTAACAATCAATAGAGTTTTCTGCCAAAAAGTAATTAATTCTTCCCATTTCTTCCTTAACTTTACTTTGAATACTATTTTTATAAGATTTATTGTCAAAGGAATATAAAGGAATATAACTAATATGTGATAAACGGCAAAAAAGATTTTATTGGCAATGATATAATTCACAGATATTTCTAAATTTGTTTTACAATCATTTACAGACTGATTAATCCTTTTGTCACAAATATTAATCTGATTTTGGATTAGATTAGAGCAATTGTTTATGCTATCATTTAGGGAATTAGCATAATTTATCCAAGCATCTCTTTCATTGGTTAAGGTTGTTATTTGAGAATTCTTACTCGAACAATTTATATCTATTAGGGGAGTTAAAGCAAGATAAAGAACAAAAATTATAAATAAAATAATTGGGATTGCCCACAGATTTTTGGGGTCTGATAAATTTATATCTCCTTTTTTATTCATAAAAAATCAAATATTCAAGAATTTATAAGATAGAGGGTTATATAGAAATCCATATAAATTGGAGGATTTTAAAGAGATTGATGTCAGAAAAATTAGATAATTTGCAGGATAATGTAATAATTCTTGAATTTTTTAAAAATCCAAAGACAGAAGAAGAAGCTCGTAAAGAATGGGGCGAAAGAGAAGGGGATAGGATTTTTATGAGATTATTAAATGAAGGATTTATAGATGAAATAAAAGATAAACAAGGATATTATCAATTAAGTGAAACTGGAAGAAAACAATTAGAAGGTTCGCAGGAAGCATATAAAAAAGAAAAGAGAAATCATTTTTTGAATAAACCCTTGAATATTGCGATAGTTACTTGTATTTTAACCACATTAGCATTTATTTTAATAATTAATCCCCTTTCATACCAGAGTACAACAAAAGCAATAGATTATGAAAAAACATTAACAGCTACTTTATATGGAAAACAAGAATTAATTCTAAGACCGGGAGAGTACTTCCCATTTAATAGCATTATTCTTTATAATCCTACAAGTAATAAAGTTGCATTAACTAATATCTATATTAAAGGGGATTCTAATTGGGAGAAATGGAACAAGGCACAAAAAGAAGAGACTAAACAGACCAATATTCCTTCTGAAAAAAATGAAACAATAGAATACGACATTCCTGAATTAGAAAAAAACTATAAACCTTATATGGAATTAGAAGCAGGAGAAAGTAGAATAATGGAAGGATTATTTTCTCTTAATGCCCCAATTAAAACAGGGGAATACAAACTATATTTTTTTGCAGAAACTTTAGATGGAAAACATTATGATATAGATAGGCCTTTGATAATCAATGTTATCAAAGAAACCTATTCTTAACCTTAGCTTAAATAAACGGCGGGGGCATCCTAATTTGTAAACAAATTTTAACGGGTGCGCGATGATTTTTCAAATCATCTGGAGCATTTAATTATACAAAATAAAGAATGCAAAAAGTTGTTACACTGTGGAGTATGAAGCCAATTACTGCAAGTTTTAGAGGTTTGATTGTTGTTAGTCCTGCTAACATAGAAACTCCAAATTCATCAGGAAGAGGAGTAGCGAGAACAAGTCCAGCAAAAATATACAACAAATAATGCCTTATCAATACATGCTTATTCTTTTTTACTATTTCTTCGATTTCATGAATAACTTTTGTTTTTTCTAATCTTTTGAATTCTTCCATAAAAGAACATTTTATTGTTTTAAATACCAATAAATCTGCGATTGTTGCTCCTAATCCTCCTATTAATGCTGCAAGAAGAATATTTTGTGGGTTTATTTTAATGAGCAAACCAAATCCAAAAGGAGCAGCAAAACCCAAGCTTGTTAGTACCCCCGAAATAAAAACCCCTAGATTTCCTAAACGATTAAATATTTCAATCCACTCTGAAACAAAAGGAAATGAGAATATGTAATATGCTAAGACGATTAAACTAAGAAACAGAAATAATTTTGGGTATTTGAAAGAGAAAATCTTCTTTGCTCTCCTGACACTCTCTGGAGCATGCTTCCTAATTTTTTTATGAATTCTTCTGTGAGCTTCGTGAACCATCTTGTTACTCAACTAAGAAAACTTTATCGTGGGGTCTTACTTTCTCTCCAACCTTTATTCCTATATGGTCTCCTTTTTTTGCCTGTGTTATTTCTTTATTTCCTATCTGCATGCTTTCTACTTCTTGTTCAAAATCTGTCGTATGTCCTGCAATATGAACTGTGTCTCCAACAGCAAGCTTACCAGAAAGTTTTATTGCGGCAACACCTACATGAGAAAAGTAAGTTGAAACCTCACCAATTTCTTTTTCTCCCATATTTTATTTATGACTTAGATATATTTAAAACTATTGTTAGTAATATTTTAATATTCATTGCAATTGGTTGTATAAAGCCCCATAGTACAGCGGTCAAGTATATCGGCCTCTGGTCGAGTGAGTTCGCGATAAGAACCGAGGTTTCTAACGCCTCTTATTATTATCTATCGAGCGAACTCGGGAGATAGCCGGTGACCCAGGTTCGAATCCTGGTGGGGCTATAGAAATATTTTTATATTAGTTTTTATTTCATTCATTATGGCATTGAGTGTTGTTGTTTTTGTAATCGCTATTCTTATAGTTGCAATTTGGTCGCTTTACGGGTTAAAAAGGATAAAACATAAATTTCTTGCTATTTTCTTGATAGCCTTGGTATTATTTTCTTTTTTGAGCTTTGGTGTTGTATTTGGAGAAAAAGATATTTCCATAAAAAATGTTTCTGATTTGGGAAATGTAGCAAAGCTTTATTTTTCCTGGCTTGGAAGCATTTTTGGAAACATGAAATCAATAACAGCTAATGCAGTAAAAATGAATTGGCAAGGAAATAAGACCAATAAAACAACATAATATTTATAAAGTATAGGTTATAATATATATTATTAAGATGGCTAGAAAAAAAAGAGGGAAGAGAAGAACAACAAGAAAAGTTTCTAGGAGAACGTCTCGTTCGAAGAGTTTCAGACGAAATGATACTAAAAGAAAGATTGCAGTAGTTTTGAATAATTTGTTATTGTTTGTAGCATTGTCTCTTGTTTCTTTTGTCTTGTACAGATTTTTACAGAATGAACTTTTGACAAACTTATTTTTTGTTATGTCTATGGTTTTTGGATTTGTTTCTGTTGGGTTTTTAATAACTCTTTTGATTTTATTTATTATTAAGTTAGTCAAGAAAAGATAAATATCTTTATCCTGTTTCTTTAAGATTTAAATAGTGTTAGTAATCTTGTTTATTTGTTAATTTCAAAGTTGCCTGTGTAGCTCAGTTGGTTAGAGTACCACATTGGTAATGTGGGGGTCCTGAGTTCAATTCTCAGCACAGGCTTCGCGAAAGGACACCAAGATTTCACCTTTTGTCTCGTTTCTCCCCCTCTTTTTAATTAAATTTATAAACTTCTGGTTTAAAGTAAAGTTATGGATAAAAAGTTTGATTTAGTTCAATTAAAAGAAACTTATAGAGTCATGCAGATAAAACATGATTTGCCTTCTTTTGAAAAACTCAATGAAGATTTTCAGATAGAAAAAGCAGCTGAATTGGAAACAGATTTTGTTTTGAGAGAAGTGAGGAGATACATAACAGACAAGTTCTTTAATTATTTAAGATTTATAGAGTCAATATTAAGTCCTATAAATGCTCCGATGTTCATATTCGCGATAACTAAAACTCTTGGAACAAAAGACAGGGAAAAACTGATAGAACTATATAAGAAAATATCGAAAATAGACATAGATTTAATTGAATTAGATATAGAATATTCGGAAGAAAAAGAAGCAAAATCAATCAAAGAATATTATTCAATGTGGCAGAATCTTAAAAAAGATTTTCTTGAAATTGTTGAGGTTATAAAAAAGAACTGGGACAACAAATTAGAGGATAATGGAAAGGGTTATTTCGGATAGGTTTAATTTAAAATGTTTTTGGATATACACTTAGAATCTTGTAATGATAGAGGAAAAAGGCTTATGAGGATAGCAGAGCTTGGAAAACCTTTTTCAATTTCTCCTGTTCCTGTCTTATTTCTCCCAAAACATGATGTTTTCAGAACAGGAATTTATCCTTCTGATTTCGCTTATTCTAAAGAGATTGTTAATACTCTTAAAAAATTAGCAAGAAATAAAAATGTTTTTTTTGGACAACAAGGATTTTCTCATTATTGTACAGAATGTTTTAAAGAAAAAGAGAAAAAAGATCCATGGCATGAAAATATGTGCTTGTATGAAGCTAAATCTATAGACGAGCAAATAGAACTTATCTCTAAAGGAAAAAAAGTTATAGAAGATGTCTTAGGAGTTTCTCCAATCTTGTATGTTCCACCGAACCATCAATATGATAAAAATTCAGTAATTGTTGCACAAAAATTAGGATTTGATTTTTTCGCTGTCAGAAGATTAATAGAAATATCTCCTTATAGAAAAGGAAATTTAATTGTTTTGCCTGAAAGCAAACTTGGAGAAACAGGAGAGGTTGTATATGCTCATTATGACGAGACAGAAAATGAATTTGAGAAATATTTAGAAATAGTTAAGCAATCTAATTCTTTATATACTATTATTCCAACTAAACAATCACAATCAAAGATGCAAGAAAATTATAAGCAAATGTTATTTGTAAAAAAGAGACGAGATACAGAAAAAATACCTGCAGATTAAATTATTTTTTTAAATACTTCCTCTAAGTTGATTTCGAAAATAGACACAGGCATCTTTATCTTCCAGTTTTTCAAAACTCTCGGATGTATTTCTCCTAAAAACCCAAGAGACTTATTTTCAAGTTTTATCTCAGCAGTTCTTCCATCAATAAAGTAGTTAGGAATTTTGTCTGTTTCATTAAATTTGATTTCTAAATTCAGCATTCTTGACAAATATTCCATAATTTGCCTTAGTTCTGTGAAGTTTGCTGGAGAAATTGCTAATGCTAAATGTTCGTCTTCCTGTATTGAATTGAAAATTTTTCCTATTTCGAATATTCTTTGTGGATACTCTGAATCCACGTTTTCTGAAAGGATTTTCAATAGGTAGTGAGTCAGATCTCTTCTAAGCATATTGTAATCTGTTTTTGAATTTTCAACTTTTATGGAATTTTCTTCCTGAATTCCCATCTTTTTGAATTGCTCTTCTTTATTTGTCAAATGATAATTGGAAACCTCTAAAATATTCAAGCCAATAAAAATTTCTGCTATTTTTCTTTTTAATACCTCTTTTTCATTTTCCTTTCCAATTCCTTCTATTTTTGGAATTTCTGGAACAAATTTTTCATAGCCATATGCTATCGCAACATCTTCTATCAGATCAACTTCATGCAATATATCAACTCTCCAGGAAGGAATTTCCACAATTCCTTTGTTGTAATTATGCCCCATTTTTTCGATTAATTCTTTCAATTGTTTTTCATTTAGATTTATTCCCAAAAGAGAATTAGTATTCTGAAGGTTTATTTTCATTTTTTCTGAAGAGAAATTTGGAGTTATTTTTTTGTCTTTGTATTTAAGTTCCATCTGATAAATCTTCCCGCCCATCTCCGATAGATTTGTTACGATTATATTGAGGCATTTGTTTAATATCTCAAACTCAAACCCAGAACATTCAACAAAAACATCTTTTGTTTCTTCAGTAATCTTCCCAGTGAGTTTGGAATTTATTATTGGAGGCATGCTTAAAATATTATTATCTGCATCTATAAAAACAGGGAATTTCGGCTTGCCTGCTAATAAATGGCTATATTCTCTTCCAGTAGAGTGCTTTTGCAATATTTGCAATCCAGACATTTCTCTTTCTGTTTCAAGGGGAACAAACTTTATTTTATCAGGTTCAAGAGCCTTGAAAGTTATCGGAAGTTTTATTTTTTCAAGAGGATAAATTCCTATAGCAACTTTTTTTCTTTTTCTTCCTATGGTCAGATGCAATTTTTCCTGAATGTCAATTATCTCTTTTATTTTGTCGTCGTCAAATTTTAATCCTTTGACAATTGCACAAGCAGTATAAGGACGAACTTCTTTTACAGAATTGTCAACAAGAACAAGATAATCTTTTTCTGGCTTGTTCAGTTTGTATTCCTTCAAGCCTTTTTGCTTTCCCAAAAATCCTAAAAATGCTCTCTTGAACCCATGATATGAAAGCAAGTCAGGACGGTTCGGGAACACCTCAATTTCTATTTCACTGTTATCAAATTTTTCTAATGGAGCCCCAAACATGGAAATTCTATTTTGCATTTTCTCATCCAACTTTCCTATTTCTTTTTCAAATTGTTTTCTGCTGAAAATTACTCTTGCCATTTTAGTCTAAATTATTAACTTCGTTTAACTCATATTTTGCTATTCTTCCCTCTAAGTCAAATTTAAATTCTCCTTGGAAAAGTTTTCCTCTTAATAGGATTGGTAACCAGTATTTATCATCAGGCCACATTTGTTCGTAAGGAATATTATTAGTATTAAACCATTCTGGTTTCATTTCATCAGATTCTATAGGGATACCATAAAATTCTGATGCTCTAAAAAAATGAACTAAATGGTCTTGTTCGTTAGTTTCAAAATGAAATAATATTCTTCCCACTCTTTGTGGATTAACTATAGTTATTCCTGCTTCTTCTTCAGTTTCTCTTATTGCACATCTTTCAAGACTTTCACCATTTTCTATACTTCCACCAAACCCATTATACTTTCCTTTACCAAATCTTACCTTTTTCATTCCCAACAATACTTTTGGAGGTTGATGTATAATTGAAATGGTTTCTATTTTTGTCATTTCATCCAAACTTTGATTTCTCTCAATTTAGTTAAATCGTTCTTGTACATTTCTCTCAAGTCTTTTATGTTGTAATAATTCATTATCATTCTGTCAAAACCAGGACCCCAGGCAAGCACAGTTATTTTTTCTCCTAAAAGGGGGATTGTGACTTCTGGACGGAAAATTCCTGCTCCGCCAAGTTCAAGCCAAACTTTTTTCTCTGGATTAAAAATATCTATTTCAACGCTCGGTTCTGTATAGGGGAAGTAAGAGGGACGGAAACGAATCTTTTCAAATCCCATTTTATTGAAGAATTCTTTTAAATAACCTAATAGATGTCTAAAATTTAGGTTTGGAGCAACAACAATTCCTTCTGTTTGGTTGAATTCAAAACCATGGCTCCAGTCAACAGTCTCGTTTCTGAAGCATTTTCCTATTGCGAAAAACTTTGCAGGAATGTCTTTTTTATTTAGATTTGCTAGTGTATTTGCAGAAAGACAAGTCGTATGAGTTCGCAAGACAGCTCTTTTTGCTTCTTCTTCATTCCAAGAGTATTGCCAACCTTTGCTTTTATCTACCCCTTTTTCATGGCTTTCCTTTACTGCTTTTACTAATTTTTTGTCAGGCAATTCAATTTTTTTATTTATGAAAAAGGTGTCTGCAAGTTCTCTTGCTGGATGGTCTTGTGGCTGGAACAATGCGTCAAAGTTCCAGAAAGAACTCTGTATTATATTTCCTGACATTTCTTTGAATCCCATTTCTGTCCAAACTTTTCTTGCGTAATCTGTCGCCTGATTTATGAAATGCCTTTTTCCGCCATTTATCAAAGGGAGAGAGGAAGTAAGGTCATATCTTCTGAATTTCTTCCCTTTCCATAAAGATTCTTTTTCTAAAATCTTTGGAGTTATCTGTTCAATTAAATCTCCAACTTTCTTTTCACTTTTTAATATTTCTTCTCCAAGAGGCGTGATATGTATTCCTATAGATTCTTCTTCTTTTGTTTGGATTATATTTTTTCTTTTTTCTAATCCCTTTAATGCATAAAGTTGTTCTGAACTCAAGGAGTTGTAAGCAAGAGGGAGAGATTCTATGAATAATTCTTCAAGGCTTTTTTTTGAAATTTCATCCCCTCTGCCGGTTAGAATAATTTTCCCATTTTTTATTTCTACTATTGCTTTGTTTTTTAAAACTCCAATAGATGCTTTAAATTCATCGTCTGATAAAGAACTCTGCTTCTGTGCTTCATCTAATTTTAGAATTCTTTTTTCATTTAATAAATGCAATAGTCTTCTCTCTGGCAATCCTTTTTTTCTGTATAATGCGCCATTAATTCCTATTTCAACTATCTTTTTTTTGCTCCTTGAAAGAGTTATTATATTTTTATTGCTTAGATATTCCAAAGCCCTTAAAACAGAGGTTTTGTCAAGTCTTGATTGCTTGCATATTTCTCCTATATCCTTTTCTCTTAAATAAGGAAGAATTTTCTTTTCATTAGGACTTAAAGATTCTATTAACTTGTCTGTTACCATTGTAATTTTAAAGAATGTGTATTAAAAAAGGTTTTCTAAAGAGATTTTACCATATTTGTAGGCATACCTAAAACTAAACCTAGGGCTCTTAAATCAAAAATATTTCTTTTCTGATTTTTGTATATAAATTTCATTTTTAGTTTATTTTTGTTGCATATTCTTATATTCTGTTTCACTCTTGTAATGATTACTGCTTTTTCTTTCTCGCTTGATTTTATTACCTCATCTAAATTTATTCCTATGACAACTCCTTTTTTCTTTGCCATTTTTGCCGTTATATGATTAAATCCAGAATTTCTCTGTTTATGAGAATCTTTTTTTCCTGCTTGATTTAAAAGAAGAATTTCTATGTTTTCTCTTTCCAATACTTTCCTGCTCGTTTCTTCGTTGTCAGAGGAAAAAATAATCCTCTTGCCAGAATTTTCCTGTATCATTCTTCTTGCTTTGTCAAAATCATTTTCATGAATTAAAATTTTTCCTTCCATCTTAAATACCTAAATTAAATATCCCCAATTATTGTCCCTTTAAATTTTTTGTTTTTAAGAACATTTTCCAATTCTCTTAAATTTTTCCCAAGAAGATAAGTTATTATTTTATGTTTCATGATAATTCCAGAAGCTGTTTGGTCTAAGATGAAATGCTGCCCTGGTTTGAACTTTTGTTTGTGCGCCATTTTGTAGAAATCAAGCCAGGATATCTTTGAAATGAATTTTGCGTTTTTGTTTTCTGCAGGATTTTTATCGTACAATCCTGCTACATTGCTGAGGTTTATAAAAACAGCATTAAATTTCTTTGCTATTCCTGCTGCAGTTGAATCAGAAGTTTGGTCTGGCTTGTATTCAAGAGCCCCACAAAAAACAACATCCTGTTTTCTTATGTATTTTTTCAGAAGTTTGATTGTGTGAGGGATTCCTTCTTCTGGGTTAATATTGAAAAAATAATTCATAAATCTCGCATTCATTCTTGTTGCAGAAATCCCTGAAAGACTTTGAAGTCTTTCATTTATTTTTATCTCTCTTAATGCAGAAATATATTTTCTTGCAGTGCTTCCTCCTCCGCAGACAATTATGAACTTGTGCTTTTTGGTATTTCTTAGAATTATTTTCTTAAATTTTTTCAAATATCTTATATTTACTTCATTAGGGATTATCAGGCTCCCTCCAAGACTTAGGACTATCACTCTCTTTTTCATTTTATTTATTAAATGAAAATCCGCAGCAAAGCGAGGACTTTTTTACTTACTCTCATGTTTTTATCAGGAAGAATAAGATTTTAAGCTTTTGGTTTAAACTGTGAAAAGTTTGTTGTCTTTTACATCGAATATTTTTAATCTCACACCACAATCGAGCCAGCCGTGGCTGTAATTTATTGCAGCAAAGGCATTCACATAATCTCTGTTTTTTTTAAAATATTCTGAATCCGAGAGATAATTGGAAACCATCTCAATTATTTCTTTTGCTTCTTTTTCTTTTCCCTTTGAAATTCTTTGACTTGCTATGTTTAACGCCTTTCTTGTTAGTTCCTGATATTTTTTTATTTTCTTTTGGGTTATTTGTTTTTCCATTTTTATAAGAAAAATTACCTGTTTATAAATTTAACAAAATTTTTTTAAATATTATCTTGAAAAGGAAGAGTTGGTAGTTGTTGCGGCTTGTTAATTAAATTTTGATTAGTTATCATTTTTTTTATAGTAAATCTTGAACCGATAGTTTCTGAGATAATTGCAGAAAGTATTAAATTTCCTACAATAACCCGGTAAATTCCTTCTGTTACTGGTATCTTGGAAAATTCTGAAAATTTATTTATAATTCTGTCAATATCCTCTTTGCTTAAAATTATGTCTGTTGGTTTTGTTCCCATTGTTCC
The DNA here is from genome assembly GCA_964355745.1 of Candidatus Woesearchaeota archaeon. Taxonomy (GTDB): domain Archaea; phylum Nanobdellota; class Nanobdellia; order Pacearchaeales; family GW2011-AR1; genus RBG-13-33-26. The sequence goes on along the minus strand of CAYHEN010000010.1, from coordinate 9,933 downwards.
GATTACAGTTACACGTTCTTCTGGATTAGCCTCAATAATCCTTACTGCAGGGTCTTTTATAAGAGGAGTTATTTTAAATAAATCTATTTCGACTCCCGATGTTGGGATTGGTTTTAGATATTCCAGATGTTCAGGTAATTTTGGTTCCGGAATAAATAATAAATTGGGAAGGGGTTTTGTGAATTGTCTTACCGGCAGTTTTCTTAAAGAAGGCCTTTCAATTGGTTTGACTTCAATCTGAATTCTTGGTCTGCTTATTTCTTTTAAGGGTATTTCTTTTTTGAGAATTATTTCTGGTTGCGAAATCTTCTTTTCTTTTTTACTTTTCTCTTTCAATTCGATTATCCTTTGAAGTTTTAGGATATCTCTCTTTTCACAATGCCTGATTAATTCTTTTGTAAATGTCAATAAAAAAAATTTTTTAAAATTATTTGAAAATGTTGCTTCCATACTAAGTCATTCTCTTGAATTTTGGATTTTTAGAAAACTCTGAAGGGAATTTTTGCATTGATTGTGCATATTGGGCTCTTTGAACCTGTGGAGAGATAGTGTATTGTTCAGGGGCATTTCTTTCGTGAAGAAGAGCTATTCCCTTAGCAATTACTTTATTGTGTTCGAGAAGGTCGTCTAGTTTTTCTGCAACTTTCTCATCTGTTCTATCTTCACCCAATGCACCTTTTTCAGCAAGAGTCTTTGCAGAAATTTCAAATAACTCCAAAAGTTTCGAGATTTGACTTGAAAGATTATCAAACCTTACAGCAAGGTTAGTCATAACCTGCTGGAGAGAGACAAAATTTTCCACAAGAACCTTTTCTATCTTAATTCCACCACGAGGATCTGAACTAACAACTTTTTCCCTCTTTTCTATTTCCTCTTTTTTTACCATAAGATATTCAGGGTTTTTTTGTTTATAAAATTTTGTAATTTATTTAAAAGATATCTAGAACTTCATCTTCACTATCTTCTAACTCTTTGTTTTCCTTTATTCCCTCTTCATCATAATCTTCAACCTCTTTTTTATAATAATTATCTGCTTCTTCTTCAATCTCTTTTATTTCTTCGTCTTCTTCTGATTTTATTTCCTGTTCATCCTGGTTAAACTCTGCTCCTTTTATAAGTGGAAGTTCTTCTTCAATTTCTTGTTCAGGAATAACTATCTGTGGTTTGAGAAATTTTTCTTTTTCCTTTTCTCTTTCTGGCTGATATTGTCTTGGATTTTCTCCGATTTGTTTTTCTATTTCTGAAATGTAATCAGAAATTTCTTTTGCCATGTCTGCATTTACACTTATGCTGTCAATTCCTTTCTCCACTAAAAACTTGACCATTTCTTTTTTGCTTCCTGCCTGTCCGCAAATGCTTGTCTCAACATTATTTCTCTTGCATACTCTTATCACAAAATCTAATTGATATAAAACAGCGGGATGTATTTCATTGTAGAGATGCTGAACTTCTTGGTTTCCTCTGTCAACTGCAAGAATGTATTGCGTTAAATCGTTTGTTCCAAATGAGATAAATTGTATCCCCTCTTCACAAAATTCTTTTATTAGCTGAACAGCAGCAGGAGTTTCAACCATAATTCCTAATTTAGCACCTGAAAAATTAATTTCTTTTAAAAATTCCTTAACTTTCTGCACCTCCTCAACAGAAATTATCTGTGGCATCATTATTCCTACTTTTTTCCCTGTTTCAGAAATTCTCTTCAACGCTTTTAGTTCCGCCTTTATTACTTTTGGATTTTTTATACCATATCTTATTCCGTGCATTCCAAGCATAGGATTTAACTCTATTATTTTTGGCGAACCTTCAAGATTTTGGAATTCATCGCTTCTTATATCCGAAGTCCTAACCCAAAGTTCATCAAAAAATTTCGCTATTCCATTTATTCCCTTGAAAATTATATCTTCGTAATCCTGCATTTGATTATTATTCAAGAAATAATTTGGGTGTTTTCCAGATTCTGCAATTATCCCTTCTATTCTTGTTAGTCCAACATTCTTTATTCCTGTTCTCGAAGCTCTTTCTGCAAAAGTTGGCATATCTACAATTACTTTTATCTTTGTTCTTGTTTTTGAACTCACAGGGAGAATGTCTTTTTGTTTTGTTTCTGATACTTTTCCTTTGTAGATCTTTCCAGAAGTTCCGTCTACAGTTATTATCTCTCCATCTTTTAATTTCGTTGTTGCCTCTCTTGTCCCAACAACAGCAGGAATTCCCATTTCTCTTGAAACAATTGCTGCGTGCGCAGTCAACCCCCCCTCATCAGTAACTATCGCAGCAGACTTCTGCATGCTTACAACCATGTCCGGATTAGTCATTCTTGTAACTAGAATATCCCCCTGTTTTATTTTTTCCAAATCAGATAAATCTTTGACAATTTTTATTTTTCCAGAAGCAATTCCGGGAGAAGCAGCCAAGCCAGTCAAAATTATCTCACCCTCAATCTTGGCTTCTTCAATTTTCTTCCCAATTGTAGTAATTGCCCTTGTTTGAACAATGAATATTTCTTCCCCCTCAATAGCAAATTCAATATCTTGTGGTTTTTTGTAATGTGCTTCTAATCTCAGGGAAATTTCTGCCAATTTTTTTATTTCATATTCTTTCAAAACCTGCTGTTTAGATTTTTCTTCTCTCAACTTTACTAACTCTTGGCTTCCGTTAGCATTTCTTGTAATGGCAACTTTCTTGTCAGAAATTTTTTTATCAAGTATCTCCAAATCTTTTGAGATGATATATTTATCAGGAGTTATTCTCCCAGAAACAATTCCCTCGCCTAATCCAAAAACAGCTTCTATAATTACATTATCATTTTTGTTTGTTGGGTCTTTTGAAAAAATAACACCAGATTTATCTGAATCAACCATTTTTTGAACGACTACAGCTAAACTGGATTTAGTATGTTCAAATCCTTTTTTATGACGATAATATGCTGCTCTTGAAGTGAATAAAGACGCAAAACATTTTTTTATATTAATCAGCAATTCTGTTTTTCCTTTTACATTCAAGAAAGTTTCCTGCTGTCCTGCAAAACTGGCATCTGCCAAATCTTCTGTTGTTGCAGAGCTTCTAACTGCTACAAATATCGGTTCAGAACTTTTTAAAATTTCTAATACAGTACCACGCACATTTTTCAAACTGTTTGTATCAAGAAGTTCATATGCTTCTAAGATTTCTTCCTCCATCTCTTTTGGCAATTTTGCATTAACTATTAACTCCCTGATTTTTTCTGTTATTTTGTTCAGTTCCTCTGTGTTTTCATAATCTATTTGTCCGAGAAGCTGTTGTATCTTTTCTTTAAATCCCGCTCTTTCTATAAAATAATCATATGCCTGTGCTGTAATCACAAAACCAGGGGGAACATTCACTCTTATATTGTAAATCTCTGCTAAATTTGCTCCTTTTCCTCCTGCAACATTTCCGGAATTTTTATTTAATTCAGAAAACCACTTTACAAAGTCTGTTACACTGTCTTTCATAGAGATAAAAATAGAATATAGTTAATAAATATTTTTATTCAACTTGTGATTTCGCTAAGTACACAGGTGACACGCGAAATCATTCGGATATCGCGCTTGTAGGGCAAGATTCAATTGCATTCTTGACACACGGGATTTTTTTCTGTGCTTTGACTCTTGCCTTGCCATCGCTTCCCATTACAAAAACCTCTCCACATATAGAAGGACAGAGTCCGCATCCAATACACTTTTCTTTGTTTATTTTAACCATAAAAAGAAATATTTCGTAAAGTTTATAAATTTAGTTCTTTTAACTTTTTTATGCCACTAGAATTATTAACATGGTTGCCTATTGGTGTTTGGTTATTAATAGGAATCGTAGTCTTAGTTGTGATAATATTTTTTAGTTATTTCAACAGGTTTGCAGTATTAGGAAACAGGATTGATAATTCTTTGAGTCAGATTGATGTTCAGCTGAAAAGAAGAACAGATTTGATTCCAAATCTTGTAGAGTCTGTTAAAGGATACATGAAGCATGAAAAAGCAGCCATAAAAGCAGTAACTGATGCGAGAAAAGCCCTTGTATCTGCTGAAGGAATGGAAAAGAAAATTAAGGCGAACAATCAACTTGAATCTGCATTAAAGACTATTTTTGCTATTGCAGAAAATTATCCAAATCTGAAGGCAAATGAAAATTTCCTTGAACTTCAAAGAGAGCTAACAACAACAGAAGACAAGATTGCATATTCAAGGCAGTATTACAATGACAGCATTCTTGCTTACAATGATTTGTGCAAAACGTTTCCAGGCGTGTTCTTTGCAAGCATCTTTGGAAAAAAACCAAGAGAATACCTACAGATAGCTGAAAGTGAGAGAAAGGCAGTGAAAGTAGAATTTTAAAAACTCTTTCTTATTTGATATTTCATGACAGAAAGAATAGATTTTCGTGACCAAATATCAAGGAACAAATTGAAATCTTTTTTCTTAATGTTTGTAATTTTTGTGGTTATCATTGCTCTTGGTTATGTTATGTCTTTTGCTTACAATCCAGATTTATTTTTTACTATCATGATTTTTTCAATAATAATCTCTATTTCTTATTTGCTTATTTCTTATTATAACTCAGACAAAATTGCTCTTTTTAGTGTCAACGCGAGAGAGGTTAAGAGAGAAAACAACAAACTATATTACGATGTTGTTGAAGGATTGACTTTAGCAAGTGGTTTGCCAATGCCAAAACTTTATGTAATGCCTTCCAAGCAAATAAATGCGTTTGCTTCTGGCAGATCTCCAAAAAGCTCTGTTATTTGTGTTACAGAAGGAGCATTGGAAAAATTGGATAGAAGAGAATTGGAAGGGGTTATCGCACACGAATTAGGACACATAGGGGGTTATGACATAAGGTACATGACTCTTGTTGCAGTCATGGTTGGAATAATATCAATAATCTCAGAAATATTTTTGAGAAGTTTGTGGTTTAGGAACAGCGACAGAGATAATAACAGAGGAAATGCGATTTTTATGTTAATTGGAATAATTTTAGCAGTTCTTGCTCCAATATTTGTTTATTTTGTGCAATTGGCTATCTCAAGAAAAAGGGAATTTTCTGCTGATGCAACTGCTGTAAAATTCACGAGATATCCTCCCGGGTTAATAGGGGCACTAGAAAAAATAAAATATGGAAATTCTCCAGAAAAGAGAATCAACAAAGCAGTTGCTCCTTTATTCTTTGCAAATCCATTTAAGGAATTAGGGAACACGCATCCGTCAATAGAAAAAAGAATAGAACTTTTGAGAAGGATGTGACTATGGAAGTAAGAAAAAATAAAGGCATGTTGATAGTTGTATTCGTTTTGGTATTGTTAATTTTCTTTATAGCATACAGCAGGATTGGGAAATCTAATCAAAAACCAGGAGTTAACTCTAGTACTGATGAATGCTACTTGGGAAAATCTCTTCCATCTGATTTTGCTGCTTTTAGTGAAAATTCTCCTTGGCGTACTCCAATTGTAGATAATCCCCAAATTAATTCAAATTCAGCAGCAATGATTCAAAATATAAAAGACAAATTAAGCCCCTTTGGTTCTGGAGATAAAGTGCAATTAACAATCGCTTATGATATATATACCGCCCCTATTCATGTTATCAATTCAGATGCTTGTAAAAAGGTTGATATCCCCTCTATAGCTGGTACTCTTCCAGAAAGCATGGATGCTAACCATGACAAAATAGCAGAAAATATTCCTCTTCCTAACCAGGCGTGGGCAGACCCTTCAGATGACTCTCATTTAATTCTTATTGATGCTGAGAAAAGAATTGTATGGGAGTTTTGGGATTTTAACAGAGATAGCAGTGGAAAAGTTACAATAGGTATGGGTGGAAAATGGGATTTAAACGGCTTAGGTTATAATATTCCAAATTCAAGCATCTATTGGTCAAGGAATGGAGCAACAGGGCCAAAGACAGCATATATTGGGGGATTGTTGAGATATGATGAATTTGTTTCGGGAGAAATAAATCATGCCTTGAATATTATCACTCCTGTTAACAGAAAAAAAGTTTCAGGAGACGCGTCATGGAATTATGAATTTTGTTCTCCTGTCGCTTCAAGAACAGATGGCAGATATGTTGGAGAAAACACTATTCCAGAAGGAGTAAGAATTCAATTAAATCCAAATCTTGATCTTGATGCATTGGGGTTAAGTAAGAATGCACAAATAATTGCGAGAGCACTGCAGAAATATGGTGCGTATGTTATGGATAGCGGTACTGGTTTTGCTATTAAGCTCCAGAACATTGGTGAGGATGGTGGAGCGTGGAATAACCACCCAGGAATTCTTGATATAAACAAGATACCTATTGAAGAATTTAGAGTATTAAATTGTAATATAATAACAAGTAATTCTAATTAATTATGTTAATTTTATAAATCCTCTTGCCTTATTTTTATTATGGGTGCAATAAGAGGTATTCTTTTAGTCTTTGTAGCTGTTCTTTTATTTCTGTCTGTTTTATTAGCCAATCTTTTTTTGGTTTTAACTCTCTCATTGAATTATGAAAATGTTAGGGAAGAATCAACAACTCTTGTTAAGGATTTTTTAAAAGAGATAGACATCACTAATGCTTTAAAACAGGCTTATCCGCTAATTAGTTTCTACTGTCAAAATTATTCAGAATATGTCTTTAATTATCAAGGATATACTCTTGACATTCCCTGTAGTATTGTCTCGCAGGGAGAAAACGCTATTATTGAAGAAGGAGTTAGGGATTTAGTCAAGAGCGTTTATTATGCGAAATATGAATGCAATTTCCTTGATTGTCCAAACAAATCACAGCTTCCTTTATTCCTTATATCAGAAAAAGCACACGATTTTTGGGAAAACAAATTCTATCTTTCTTTGATAATCTCTTTTGTCTTATTTATTCTCGTCTTCCTCTTAGTTGAGAAAAAGACTAATGCACTGATCCTCTCAGGGAGCCTGCTGATAGTTTCCGCTGTTCCTTTTATTAAATTAGACTATCTGCTATCTTTATTTTCTGATAAGATAATCTTCAAATTTTTAGGAGTCTTCTTCTCACAGGCATATTATGTTTCAATTAAAACCCTCGTAATTGGTATTGGGTTGCTGGTTCTCGGGATTGTACTGGATATATTCAAAGTTGGTTTTTTCATTTCTAACCTTATTTCTAAATCCAAGGAAAAAACAAGTAAAAAAACTAAAAAATCTAAATCCAAATAGTTTTTATAGGATTTTTTCTAATTAATTTAACATGTGCAAATTATGCCAAACAAACCCTGTATATGAATTTACTAACAAGAGAAAACTCTGCAAGAAATGTTTTATAAATTATTTTCAGAAAAAGGTTCTTTATACAATAAGAAAATTTAACATGATTAAGAGAGGAGACAGAATTTGGTATAAGAAAATAAGAGATTTTAAAGGGGTTGTTTTGGGTGATGTATTGAACTTTATTTCAGAAAAATCTGATTTTTATTTAACTAATTCTGATAAATTTCGAGCGAAGCGAGACAAATTTAGGTCCATTAAAATGGCTATTGATTCTTCTCTTGATTCAGAAGCAGAAAATATCATAAAAATTTTGATTGATGGAAATCTTTCTGAATTAAAAAAATTTCTCCCAATTCAAGGGAATGTAATAAAACCCCTTTATTTGTTTTTAGATGAAGAAATTTTGTTATACGCTAAATTAAGAAATTTAAAATTCAGAAAAGAGAAAAACAAGAAAGATAAGATAAAATCTTTTGAGGATGAATTTGAAAAAAGGCATCCAGAAGTCAAACGAGCAATTGTGAATAGTATCTTAGAATTGTATAAATAATTATTTTTCTTGCCTGCTTAAGAATCTATCTATGAATTTTTTTGCCTCTTCATTTTCTCTCTTAATTTGCTTTATACTAAAGACAGAGACTCCGTCTCTCACATGCTTGTCTGTTCGGATATTTACCCTCAGTAAATCATTCATTTTGTCGCTCAGTAAAACTTCTCCTTTTGAGAGATAAGCGATTTTCTTTGCAGCAGTTATTAGAGTTCCCATACTCATAAATTTGAAAATTCCACCTTCTAGTTTAGCAACAATTGTTCCATAATTTAAGGAGATTCCAAAATCTATTTTCTGGTTGAACATCTTGTTATGTTCTGTTAGAATATCATCTATTTTTTCAGCAATGTCCAATGCTGCTCTTTCATTTTTGAAAGTTCTTGTTTTTGTAGGCGCAAATATAAAGAAAAAATAATCTTGGTTTTCATAAGTAACTGCCTTGTGCGCCTCTGTTAATTCAATTATTCTTTGTATTGTTTCAGAAGCGCTTCCTTTTCTTGATTTCATTTCTCTAAGCTCTTTTATTCTAAGGCAAATAACACTCGCATCCTGCTTTTCCCCTTTTATTGATAGCGAGAACTCTGCTTTATTCCCTGATTTTGTAATTGACTTTCCTATTATTGGCATATTTTTAACTTCTCTTTTCTTTATTTTTGGGGTGGTATGTCCAAAGAAAGGTTTTTTATATATTTTTCTGAAACCCATGAATATGATAATTCCTGCAACCAAAATTAAGAAAATCCAAGCAAGAGTTCCATAACTGCCCCCAATTTCTCTTATATCTATGGCTCCTCCTGTTAAACTCATAAACTCACTTACTTCTTCTTGCCCGTTACTTACTTTTACATTGTATTTTCCATCAGGAGCGCTTAAAACATACTCCTTGCTTTGTCCAACATCCAGCATAATGTATATGTTCAAAGGAGTGTCTCCAATCTTAACAAGCAGAGTTTTGTTATATGGAACATTTCCGATATTTGTTACTAAAATTGTCTTGTTTGTTACTTCAATATATACATCTTCATTTGTTTTTATCAAAAATTTATTCTCTGCGGTTAACTTATTGGAGATAGCGAAAATCTTCCATTCTACTGGAGGTTCATCGCTTTTTATAGGGTATTCAAAGGACTCGTCTGTATTGATTTCTTTTTGTTCGAGAATTTTATTATTGACGTCTTTTATCGTTATAGATGCTGTTGAATCTATTTTTTCTCCTGTTTGGTCATGCAAAATTGCCTTCACTTTTAAAGAGGTCCCGGGTGTTATCTCTTTATTTTCTATTACTAATTCGAGGTTTGTTGGAACTTGTTTTACTGAAATGTTATATTGTAGAATTCCTGCATTAGTTGTTATGCCGTCACTATTTTTTTCAGATGCCTTAACTTTAAGTAAATATATTCCCGCCTTTAGGTTGTTTGGTAGATAGAGATTTATATGAAAATTTCCTTCTGTTACAGTCCCAACCTGAATTATGTTTTGATTTACATCACTAAGGATTATGCTTGTTTCAACAAAACCATTGGAGCTTTGTCCTGTTTCCTTCGTAACTTTTCCTATTATTGCTATGCTTTCCCCTGCATCAAACTCTGTTTTTTCGAGACTTCCTTGTATGTTTAAGGAATCAGAAATTTTGAAATCATTGCTTAATGCATATTCTCCCTCTAATATTGCCTTTATTCTGCAGTTTCCTCTACTGTTTCCAATAATGTTCCTTATCAGAACAAGAGAAGAATCAAAATTCTTTTCCTCTCCAGCAACTAGATTTACTCCGTTTTTGTAGAAGTTTACTGCTGTTCCATTGCAGATTAAATCCATCTGAAAAAGTCCAGAAACATCTTTCAAGGTTTTTATCGTTACAGGAAAAGGTATAATGTCTCCTAAATTGTAAATCTGATTTGTTTGCTGTGTGAAAATTATATCTGCCGAAATAAAAGAGCTCAGTAAAACAGTAAAAATCAGTATAATTATCTCTCTTTTCATTGTATTTTCCTCTTTAAAAAAATAGCAAATTATTCTTTATAAATATTTAGACAATGTTTAAAAATAAATCCTTCTTTATGAGAATATGAAAAAGGGATTTAATGTTACACCTTGGGAAGTTAAAGGAGAAGTGGATTATGAAAAGCTGATTAAAGAATTT
>CAYHEN010000009.1:0-26481 GCA_964355745.1 Candidatus Woesearchaeota archaeon | reverse complement strand
ACTACCTTAGCCCAATTTTGATTTAATTTATCCCTCACTGATTTTGTAATAACAACTTCAACTGGTTTCTTCATTCTTCTTTCTATTGCTTGGTCTTCCTCAATTTCGGCAGCTTTTTCCCGTAAGTATTCAAGTTCTTCTGCACTTGCCCCCCCTGTTGCCTTAAACATTTTTAAGAAATTTAAAAATTCTTGATTCTGACTTAATTCTTCAAAAGCATTTGCTGATTTTTCTATTATTTTCATTTTCTTTTTCATTGTTTCAAATTCAATTTCTCTTTTTTTCTCATCTATAGTTGTCTTTATGCTTCCAATTATTGTGTTACATTTTTTACACCTTTTTGCATTATATGGATTTAACTCTCCACAACTAATACATTTAATAGGAAACATTTTTGGTTGCTTTTCCTTATTCTCTTCCACCTTCATTCCATATAAAGCAGGTAATAAAGCATCGTCGGTTTGTTTTCCAGAAAGATGTAGATAGACACCCGACATTTTACTTCCCTGTGCCCAACCCATTATTTGGTTCATTATACTTTCATTTAATCCAGCAGCCCCAAGAATTGTGGCTCGTGAATGTCTAAAGTTGTGAGGATTAATTGGTTTTTCAATTCCTGCCTTTTTTGCTAATCTAATAATTAAATTTCTTGCAGCAGGATAGGTTAATGCAAATGACCAATTGAATTTATGATTCTTTCCATTATTTGAATCTCTTGAAAAGTTCTTTGATGTTCCTACAACACACCATAAAGGAGCTTCTTTATTTTCCTTTTCTGGATGAATTTCTAACCAAGAATGTAAAAAAGGTGTTGCATTAACAACTCTTACTCTTCTTTGTCCCGTTTTACCATTCACTAAAAAATAAGTCCCCCTATCATCAAAATTCATATTACCTATCTTTAAAGTTAAAATTTCTCCAACCCTGCAACCGCTTTCTGATAACATCATTAAAAACGCTTTGTCTCTTGGATGTTCGGTTATCTTAATCATCTTTTCTATATCCTCATCATTCAGCATATCTTCTGGCTTTACCTGTTTTTGACTATTTGCTCTTTCAATTTTAATCCAACTAACTTCTGGTGGGTAATTCTCCCCCTCCATTTTCTTTAGCCACTGATAAAATTTTTTTAAACAAGACTTAAACATTTTTTTAGAATAATCTGAATATTTTTTACTTTTGTTTATATATTTCTCAACAAATTTTTCCATAAATTCTCTATTTACTTTTTCAAAATCTTTCTTCTCTTTATCCATCCATTGTAGTATTGTAAGAGTTCTGTTCAATATTTTTTCTTGCGTCGCTATGGAAAATGGTTTAGGGGTATGGTGTTTTAAAAAGGTTTCATAATAACTTATAACCTTTTTAGAATTATTAGACTTGCTCTTTTTAACTCTGACTATAAGGGAGTCTATTCTTCTATCAAAATCATATATTTGATTTAATCCCTCTTCTTTTTCTTTATCTGCCATAATATCTATAATTAAACAGCATTTATAAATATTATGGATTATTAACCTAAGGTTAAATGCCCCCGCCGAGATTTGAACTCGGGTCGCCACCGTTCTCTAAGTGCTGGTTTTCCAGCGCTAAAGAGAGATCGCATTTAGATGCTAGATCTATGCTCTCATCGAGATTAAATCACCTCTCCTCATTTCGAATTTGAGTTAAAGATTCTCTTTGAATTGGGATTTCTTTAACTCAATCTGCTTCGCATCTTGAGAGGGTGGAATCCTTGACCTCTAGACTACAGGGGCTTTTTATCTTATGCTGTCCTGCAATCTTAAGCTTTAGCTTTTTAGACTACAGGGTAATATGTCTTAATTTTTACAATCTGTTTTGGTTTAAAAGAGTTTCTTATTTCTATTATTCCATTTTTATCTTCAACACCATAATTCTTATAAACAATTAATTCAAATTCGTGTAACATGACAAGAACAAATTTCAGAGATAGTGCTTTCTATGCCACTCGCGGTTTGTTCAAAGGAATATCAAATGAGCGAAATATAAAGATACAACTCTTTATTGGTGCTGTAATTATTTTAACTGCAATTTTGTTGGGAGTTTCAAAGACATATCTTATAACAATAATTGTAGTTTGTTTTTTGGTAGTGATTCTGGAGATGTTCAATAGGGGGTTTGAAAGACTAATCGATTTAATTTCTCCTGGATATAACAAAGAATTTGGAAGAGTAAAAGATATTATGGCTGGTGTTGTTTTGCTGACATTTATCATGGCAATGATAGTCAGTTTAATGATACTATACCATCCAGTTATAACTTTTTTAAAAATCGTTTCTGAAAACACAAATTCTCTTATTCTTATACTTTCAAATGTACTCTTGAGTTTAATTATTCTTTTAACATATTACATAAAAAAGAATAATCATTAATCAGAAACCATTCTAGCATCAACGACAATCGCCTTATTCTTTTCAACAATAAGAGGATTAATATCCAGCTCGTTAATTGATGGATATTTCTTTACAAGATTGCAAAGTTTCATAATATTCTTTTTTATAGCATTTAATTCCATTTCATCTTTCTTTATTATCTCCAGAATCATATCGATTGCCTCTTTTTCATTTAATGGACAAACTCTAAAAGCAACCTTTCTTATTTTTTCCACTTTTGTCCCTCCAATTCCAAAAGCAATAACTTGTTTAAACTCAGGAGTTTTCTTAATTCCTAGCAAAAATTCTTTCCCATGAATTTGTTTCTGGATAACAACCCCTTCACTGTTTCTTATTTTAAGAAGAGAATTAAAGGCTTTAACTGCCTGCTCATAATCCTTTATTCCTACTTTTACTCCTCCAAGTTCATTTTTATGCAGAATTTTTCTTCCAGAAACCTTCATAACAAGAGGAAATCCTATTTTTTCTATCGCCTTTTCTATTTCGTTCTTTTTTCTTACAAAAATTGTATTGATAATTTCAAATCCTTCTTTTTTTAAAAAATTTTCAGCCTCTTTTTCTGCAAAAATCTTCATAAACAAAAAAAGAAATTTATTTATATATACCTTTCGAATTAATATCCATGAAAGAGGTAGAGGGAATTCTAAATCCTAAGAGCATTGCAGTAATAGGGGCGTCAGAACATCCTGGAAAAGTAGGGGATGTACTAATGAAAAAACTTCTGAAATTTAGGGGGGAAGTAATCCCAATAAACATAGAACGCAATGTTATATATGGAAAAAAATCCTATGTCTCTGTTTTGGATTACAAGAAAAAAATAGACTTGGCGATAATAGCAATTCCTGCTAAGAGTGTAAAAAAAGTTTTGGAAGAGTGTTGGAAAAAGAAAATAAGAAATATCATTATAATAAGCGGGGGATTTTCTGAAATAGGAAATATAAAAGAAGAAAGCCAAATAATAGAAATAGGAAAAAGATATGGGATGAATATTCTTGGTCCGAATTGTTTTGGAGTTGCAAACCCCTATTTGAATTTAGATACAACTTTTTCAAAATTAAGCGCCAAAAAAGGAGACATTGCATTCATTGCTCAAAGCGGAGCATTATGGAGCTATTTAGCAGATGTTTCAAATTTAAATAAGAAAGTTGGATTTTCTGCATACATAAGTTTAGGAAATATGGCTGACTTGGAATTTGACGATTTCATCGAATATTTCAACAAAGACAAAAAGACAAAAAAAATCATCTTGTATATTGAGAAACTAAAAGATGGAAAAAGATTCATAGAAGCCTGTAAGAGAAGCAAAAAAAAGATAATTGCAGTAAAGGCTGGAAGAACAAAAAAAGGAACAGAGGCAACATTGAGCCATACAGGGAGTTTAGCAACAGATTTTGAAATTTATAAGGGGGTATTCAAACAATCAGGAATTAAATTGGAAAACTCACTCTCATCTGCATTTGGTATAAAAAGGGGTGAAATAAAACCAAAAGGAAAGAATATCGCAATTGTGACTAATGCAGGAGGAGCAGGAGCTTTATTAACAGATTATTTAATCGAAAAAAAATATAATGTAAACAAGCCTATAGATTTAATTGGAACAGCGCTTGCAGAAGATTATAAAAATGCTTTTGATAAACTAAAAAACTTGGATATAGATTCGGTTATAGCAATTCTCACTCCTCAATCAATGTCTCAACCAGAAAAAACAGCAGAAGAGATTGTTAAATTTTCCAAATTCAAACCCACAATCGCTTTATTTTTGGGGAGAAATTCAATAAAAAAAGCTAAGCAAATATTAATAAAAAACAGAATCCCCTGCTTCACAAATATATAAAAATTAATTCTTATAGTGGTTATGCGGGTGGTGTCTTTTTTCTATTATTTCTTTTATCTTAAAGCAGACGAAAAATAAAGAGAGCATCATTGCTGCAAAGAATAAGAATATGAATTTAAATGGCAAGAAAATTAAGATAAGAGAAGGTATAGAATATGCAATAAGTCTGCTCACTTCCAAATTGGTGTTATAAGGGCCGTAAAAGTGAAGTTCTTCTTTTCCTTTGACTAAATCAAAGAAATATGCTTCCAATGTTGATTCAAGCATTGCTGCCCCAATGCTTGCCAACACTAAAACGCCAAGAAGAATATAGATATTATTCATTCCCAAAATTACTGGAAAACCGCTTATGAAAAAACAAGACAAAGCAGAAGCAAACAGAATAAAAAAGCCAATCTTGAATAATTTCTTAAATCCTATTTTTCCTGCCAATTTAGCAAATATATATGTGAGGAATATCATCGGAATTGCAACTGCAAACATGAAATAACCAACCCACTCTATAGAAAGTCCTCTTTCAATCATATACATTGGAACAAAGAGATAAATCAGTGCCCACCAAAAAGGAATTCCTCCTCCAATAATATATGAAAGAACTCTGTGCTTGTCCCTGAAAAATTCCTTGAAATTCTTGAACATATTCCTGTCTATTTTTTTTCTTAAATTAGGGTCTTCTATTTTTGAGACCTTAAATGAAACCAAAGCAAGAAAAATGAATATGGCAGAGATTACAAATATAAAATTCAAACCAATGAATTCAGAAAGCAATCCTGCTAATAAAGGCCCGACAACCCAAGCAACATTTAACATCGTATATATCACCCCTTCATTTCTCGATAATTCAGTTGCTCTGGATTTGTCCCTTATAATTATCCCAAAACTAGTTATTTTTAAGGTGCTTAAAATAGTGGTAATAACTGCAAGAACTGCAAAAATGTATGGATTTCTGTTTATTGCAAACAAAAGATACGCAATAAAAAATAAAACAAGGGACAAAGAATATAATTTAGATTTGTTTCTTTTTTCAATAAAAGGTATGAAAAAGAAAAATGTGAAAAATGCGATTATAGTCAAAAATGCAGAAAAAAACCCAACCCAATACATGTTTCCAAGAATATCTTCCATATAAACAGCCCAGATAGTATCAATAAATGCAGCAGCAAAAGAAGTCAAAAATCCGACAACTGCTAACCGAGCAATTCTCGTAAGAATCATATTCCCCTGATTTTTCCTGACTAAAACACCCATTTTATTTTATATAAACATAATTGGCTTTAAATCATTTTCTTAAATGTCTGCAAATATTTATATATAATAAACAAGCAATTTCTAAATGGATGATTTAACAAAAAAGAGCATTGAAGCAAGAATTGATTTGATTGTCAGGGATTTTAATTATGAAAACAGAAGAGAGGAACATCCAGAAGAATGTCCTTGCAACAGCTTAGGAAAATGTCATGACATAGGAGATTTAAATTGCCTTTTTTGCTATTGTCTATGGTATGACAGCGAGATTCCAGAAGGAGGATGCAAAATAGGAAATCCTTTAGGAACAGGAAAATGGTTTAACAGACAAGGACATAGTATAAGTGATAAGATTTGGGATTGTTCTGATTGCATTTACCCTCATCAGGAAAAAACAGTGAGAGAAACACTAAGAAAATTATTTGGAGGAAGATTAAATCCTTAAAATGGAAATCCAAGAAAGAATAAAGAGCGTTATGGAAATTCTTGTGGGGAAATATCCAAGCCACGAGAAAACAACATTGAACAGAATGAGAGATAAACCAGATGCATTTAAAATCCTAATTTCTTGCTTATTGAGCTTGAGAACACAGGATAAAAATACAGAAAAGGCATCAAATAGATTATTCGCAGTTGCAGATACTCCTGAGAAAATTATTACTCTATCAGACAATGAATTAGAAAATTTAATTTTCTCTTCAGGACATTACAAAAAGAAAGCGAGAACATTAAAGCATGTTTCAAAAGTCTTATTAGGACAATTCAAAGGAAGAGTGCCTCAAACAAAAGAAGAATTAATGTCTATAAAAGGGATAGGACCAAAAACAGCAAACATAGTTCTGGCTTTTGCCTTTGGAAAAGATGCTTTGCCAATAGACACGCATTGTCACAGGATTCCAAACAGACTTGGTTGGATTGAAACAAAAACACCAGAACAAACAGAAATTGAATTGTCTCAACTTCTTCCTAAAGAATATTGGAAAGATTTCAATGCGATATTTGTTCAGTTTGGGCAGACAATCTGCAAATCGATTTCTCCTCTTTGTTCTCAATGCCCAATAGAAAAATATTGTCCAAAAATTGGGGTTTTTAAACACAGATAAATTACATAAAAAGCTTTAAAAATGAAGTTTATTTTCAACTTCCATGAAGATAATAAGGGATGCTGGAGCTATTAAGAACCTGCAGGAGATTCTTATATGAAACGAAGCTCAAGAAGATGGAAGAAGAAAAGACAGATGAGATGGAAGTGGCAAAGAAAGCGACTTAGAAAGGAAAAGCATAAAAGAAAGTTGAGAAAAGAGAGAGCTAGGTAAAATTATCATATTTATTTTCTGTAGTATCATAATCTTTATAAGTTCGGATGGAAATACCCTATAATGACAAGCAGTATATGGACTGAAAAGTATCGTCCTTCTCAATTTTCTGAGCTTGTTGGACAGGATAATTCAGTAAAAAGAGTTGAAGCATTGACAAATTCTATGAATATTCCTCACCTGCTTTTCGCAGGACCAGCAGGAACAGGAAAATCAACTCTCGCACTAATCGTAGTAAAAGAATTATACAAAGGCAATTGGAAAGAAAATTATTTGGAATTAAATGCTTCTGATGAGAGAGGAATAAATGTAGTTAGGGAGAAAGTGAAAAATTTTGCTAGGACAAAATCTCTTGGAAATATTCCTTTCAAAATTATTTTCCTTGATGAAGCAGATGCTCTTACCCCAGAAGCACAGCAGGCATTAAGAAGAACAATGGAAAATTATTCCACTACATGCAGGTTTATTTTATCATGTAATTATTCCAGCAAGATTATAGACCCTATTCAGTCAAGATGCGCAATTTTCAAATTCAAATTGTTAGAAAAAAAAGATATTGAAAGAGTTATATTGAAAATTGCTGAAAAAGAAAAACTAGACATAAAACCAGAAGCAATTGAAATACTCTATGAGGGGTGTGAGGGAGATTGCAGAAGATGTATTAACATTTTGCAGTCAACTGCTTCAATTTCTCCGTCAATAACTTCTGAACTTGTAGCAACAATAATTTCAAATACAAAACCAAGAGACATAAAAGTTGTTTTAGATTATGCTCTTTCAGGAGATTTTCAGAAATCAAAAGAGAAACTTCTTGATATAATGCTGAAAGAAAGCATTTCTGGGCAAGATGTTATCAAGGCAATCCAGAAAGAAATCTGGAATCTTCCTGTTGAGCCCGAAATTAAAGTCAAGCTAACAGAAAAAACAGGAGAAACAGAATTTAGAATTGTGGAGGGAAGCGATCCCTTCATTCAATTGCAGTCTTTGCTTGCAAGTTTTGTTCTTGCTGGTTTAGGGAAGGGGTAAAAATGAATGAAGAAGACAGAAAATATTTTGAAGAGATAAGAGAGACGAAGATTCCCTCGATTAAACCAGGACAAAGTGAGGACTCATATACTAATATGTGTCATCTATATATTTCCTTAAGACATTTAGCCACTGAAGCCTTGAGAAATGGGACAGATGTAACTGTATTAAGAAGTAATATAGAGGTTATATTAAAGAAGATAGAACAATCATAAAATGACTTGGACAGAAAAATATCGCCCTAAAAAGTTAGAAGAAATAAAAGGACAGGACAATGCTGTCTTTAACATAAAAGAATTTCTAAAAAATTTTGGAAAGAAGAAAAATGCTTTGCTTCTTTATGGTCCTCCAGGCACAGGCAAAACGAGTCTGGCTTATGCGATTGCAAATGAAACAAATTCTGAGATATTTGAATTAAATGCGAGTGATTTAAGAAACAAGGAAAAATTAAAAGAAGTTCTCAAGCCAGCAGTGGAGCAAAAATCCTTAGGAAAAGAAAGCAAGATAATTCTTGTTGATGAAGTTGATGGCATATCAGAATATGATTACGGAGGATTAAACGAATTGTTGAATATAATGGAATCAACAACATATCCGATAATAATAACTGCAAATGATATATGGAACAGGAAATTCAATTCATTGAGAAAAAAATGCGAACTCCTGCAATTAAAAGAGATAAGTTATAGTGTAATAAAAGAAATTATATCCGAAATTTCAAAAAAAGAACAGATTTTAATAGATGATGACTTTTTAACAGAATTGTCCATAAAAGCGAAGGGAGATTTAAGAGCAGCAATAAATGACTTACAAACCCTTTCAAAGTTAAAGGATTATTTTTCTGTAATTCTTGATGAGAGAAACAAGGAAACAGATATATTCAACTCATTAAGAAAGATATTCAAGGAAAAGCCAACAAACGAAATGATTAATATTTTTGATTCTGTCAAGATGCCTATAGATGATATAATTCTCTGGCTTGAAGAAAACATTCCTGCAGAATATAGTGGAGAAGAACTCGCAAGAGCATATGATTTATTAAGCAAGACAGATATTTTCAAAGGAAGAATATACAAACAACAATATTGGAGGTTTCTCGTGTATGAAAATATTTTTTTGGGTTACGGAATTTCTTCTTCAAAGAAAAATGCGAAAATTGGTTTTACAAGCTATAAAAAACCTTCGAGAATTTTACAAATCTGGCTCAATAATCAGAAAACAATGCAGAAAAAATCAATCTGCCAGAAGTATTCCCGGTATGTTCATGTAAGCCTGAAAAGAGCGATGTCTGAATTTCCTACAATAAAACAAATTATAAAATCCAACAGCGAAGTACAAAAAGAATTAAAATTAGAAGAGGATGAAATAGACTATCTTAAAATCTAGGGAAGATATTTTTTCAGCAACTCTGATTTATCTGTTTTTTCCCAAGTGAAAAATTCAAAACCATTTTCGTTATAAGGAGTTCTTCCAAAATGCCCATATGTAGTACTAGGTAAATAAATTGGATTTTTTAGCTTGAGTTCTTTGATAATTAATCCCGGCTTCAAAGGAAATATTTCTCTTACAATCTCTTCCAATTTTCCATCTGGAAGAACCCCTGTTTCAAAAGTATCTATCATCAGATTATTGGGTTCTGCAACACCAATTGTATAAGCTAACTGAACTTCACATCTCTCTGCCAATCCTGCAGCAACAATATTTTTCGCTATGTATCTAGCCATATATGTAGCACTTCTATCAACTTTACTTGGGTCTTTTCCGCTGAATGCTCCTCCACCATGTCTCGCAAAGCCGCCATAAGTATCAACAATTATTTTTCTTCCTGTTTCTCCTGCATCTCCTTTTGGCCCACCAACAACAAATCTTCCTGTTCCATTAATTATCAACTGCTTCTTATCATTAAAATCAATATCTCTTAAATATCCCTCAGGAATTGCTTTTTTTATTATCTCTTTGATTATTCCTTCTTTTAATTCATCAAAGGAAACATCTTCATCATGCTGTGCTGCCAAACTAATATTTTTAACACTTACTGGTTTATGATTCTCGTATTTTACTGTTATTTGGCTTTTTCCATCTGGTCTTAGAAATAATAATCTACCTGTTTTTCTCGCTTCTGCAAGTCTTCTCGTAAGATTATGCGCCAAATAAATAGGAAGAGGTATAAATTCTTGGGTGTCTTTGCACGCATATCCAAACATCATACCCTGATCTCCTGCTCCCTGTTCTTCAATAGATTTTGAAACTCCCTGCGAAATATCAAGAGATTGCTTTTCCAAAGAAACATGAACAGAACAGGAATTGTAATCCAAACCATATTCAGAACTATCATAACCAATAGACTTTATAACTGAACGTGCAATATTCGGAACATCGCAGTACCCTTTGGTGGTTATTTCTCCAAAAACCCATATGCCAGAATCCTTTATTGCAGTCTCGCAGGCTACTCTTGAATCAGAGTCTTGTTTCAGCAAATCATCAAGTACAGCATCAGAAATTTGATCGCATATCTTATCAGGATGTCCTTCTGTAACAGATTCTGCAGAAATCGTATAATCTCCTCTCATTTTTAAGAGAGAAAAAATCAATTTATAAACTTAATTAAGAAGTAAAATATATTTTAACTTCATACAATCGTAAAATCTATCCTTAATCTGATTTTGTATGGAGCAATTTCTCCTGCTTTTTTGATATTTAATATCTTTATTTTCTTCTTGTATTTTTTCGCTTCTTTCTTTATTTTCTCAACAACGGAATCAATTTCACTGTCTTTGCAGAAATCATAATAATATATTCTTGTTCCTTTTTTGCTTAATTGGAACGCTTGCTTTAGGAAAGTTCCTTTTAATTGCGGGCGGGGCATGATAATAACATCGAATTTATTTTTTATTTTCCCTGCAATTCTCTTTATATCTCCGTTAATTAATCCAACTTTATCTTTAACTCTGTTCAATCTAATATTTAATTCAGCATATTTGTTAGCTTCTCTGTTTATTTCATTAGAAAAAACTTTTTGGGCTTTTGATAATTTCGCTATAACAATGCTGTAAGGAGCAACTCCTGCAAACATCACTAAAACAATTTCTCCTTTTTTTATTTTGGATGCAATTTCTTTTCTTTCATTGCTTAATCTCGGAGAAAAATAGGTTTTGTCTATATTAAACCTGAAAACACAACTATTTTCTCTGTATAGAACTTCTTTTGTGTTTTCTCCTGCAATGTAATTCGTAGATAATTTTCTTAATCTCCCCTTTATTCTTTCTTTCTTTTCTAGAACAGTTTTAATGCCTTTTTGCTCTTTCAATAATTTGTGTGCAAATTTTTTCTTATTCCTCAAAGAAAAAGTTTCAGGAAATCTAACAAGAACTATATTTCCAAAATTATCATAGGATTTCATAACAACAATAGCAAAAAAGAATTATTAAATGTTAAGATTTTCCTGAAACAGCTTTAGATAATACTTCTCCTGCTTTTGCTCCTGTTTCTAATTTTATACGATTTTTTTCTTCTTCCATCTTCTTCTTATTTGCTGCGAATTGTTTCCCAAATTTCTTTATGAAAACAAAAACAACTGCAAGAACAAGCAATATTCCCGCTCCAATAAGCAATTTCGCCCACCAAGGTTTTTCTCCAAAAAATAATCCGATAATAAGATTTACAGGCATTTGAAAGAGTTTTATCTGGGCTGCCCCAATACAAATACCAAGAGAGATTACAAAAGAAACCCATTTTGAAAAAATAGTATTGCCTAAAATATTATAAAATGTAAAAAGGAAATATAACCATAAAAAAGTCGTTAAAAATACAACTAAAGACATTGAGTAATTAATTCCAAATAAAACCAAGAAAACAACATTTATCTTCTGAAAAAAAGAGTCTATGCTTTGGATAATTGGGCTTCCAAGAAGTATATTCTTCCACTCTTTTCCCAAATATTCCCATTTCTCTGTTAACTTTACCCCTGATTCTTGGGTAATCCCAAAAATATCTTGGCTTTCAACTTGAGAAGATATAAAATTTAAAATAAAAGGCAACAATAATAAACCCAAAAGAAATATAACACAAATTTTTTTATTCATAACAAAATATGGAAACAGGAATTTAAAAATCTATCAGAGAAGTTTTATGATTTAATGCTTAAACTTTTCTTGAATCATCTTTAAAGCAGTTATTGCACCTCCTGTCTCTCCAGCACCTTTAATAGCTTTAATTGTTTCTCTCTGTGCTCTCCTCTTTGCAGCCCATATCGCAATTCGTGAACTTCCAAAAGCCAATCCAACAAATATAACAATAGAGATTATAATCTCTAAGAAACCAGCCGCTATTCCTAATCCTGCTCCAAGTGTTATAATCCATGTAGCAATTATCCTTATAGTACCTACCATGGCGGCAATTATTGAAAATCCTAAAGCTATAACAAATGAAACCCATCCTGAAAAAATAGATGTAAGCAAAAGTAGGTCTAAAAGCATAACAAAAATTATCGCAAGAACAATAACATAAATCAAAATCTCTCTTCCAGTACATGAACTTTGTGCTCCTGTTGGACCAATCGCATGTTCACAAATCTGAAGCCAATCCACAGAATTAAGCCAGTCCCAATTAACAGGATCATCTAAAAAACTCGCTTTTCCAGTTATGCTTGAGTTGACAGCGTTTCCTGTTGTCACAAAAGATAATAAAATTGCGAGAACTAAAAAGACAAGTGCTAAAACTAAGGGCGCTACTTTATTTTTAAAGAGAAATGAAAAAAATTTCTCTTTCTTTTTATGAGAACTAACTTTCTTTTTACCCCTCTTTGTCTTCATTAAGATTAAAACCCATTGATATTTATAAATGTTTTTACAATAAAGAAATAGATAAAAATTTATAAAAACGATTTTCCTATATTTTCTATGAAAAGGGGTATATTATTATTTGTATTTCTTTTGATTATAGCGATTAATTTTGTAAGTAGCCAAGGCACATTAAACGAATTGTTAGACAGCATAGACCAATCAACAGTAATCTTCTTGGCTTTATTTTTAATTTCTTTTTCACTTTTATTTTTTTCCCTTAACAAAGTATTCAAAAAACAAAATACTGCAATATCAGGGGTAATTTCTGCTGCACTCTCTTTTCTTTTAGTTTATTGGGTAAACAAAAGTGGATTTGATGTGGAAGGCTCTCTTTCTGATATTGGAATTACCTCAAATGTGTTATATACTCTACTTCCAATTGTAATAGTCGCTGGAATAGTTTACCTAATTATTAAACTTAAAAGAGATTCTCTTCTTGCTATCGGGGGATTATTGATACTGATAAGTTTCTTTGTCTATGCAAAAACACTTTTAATAACGGGGGGGATTATCTTGATAATAATAAGGATTTTCTTAGAAGTAAAATTTCCAGATAGACGTATTCCAAGAGGTATGAGTCATCGTGAAGCTGTAAAACATTACCAAGATGCAGGAGCAGGAATTTAAAACCATTTATCCAAACCGCGCTGCTTGTTTCTTTCTGTAATTTCTCTAAGTCTTTCCAATTGCTTCTGAACCCTGTCGTCTGAAAAATCGTGCTCGCTTACAAGTATTTGCCTGATTTTCTTCTCATTGATTTTTTCAAATTTAAACAAAGAATTCGCAACATTCGGCTTGTGGAAAAGTTCAAAAATCTCTCTCCAGTCAAACCTCTCTTCTTCTGAAAGACTCATAATTTGCTCTTCCAGACTTTTAAAAATCAAAACCGGCTGTTTATATCTCTTGACTATTTGCAGCGCTTTTTTCTGCCCCACCCCCGGAATACCTTTTGGATTGTAATCTGTTCCAACTAAAATTCCTAAGCAAATCAACTGGTCGAGATTTATCTCCAAAGAATTCAAAACACTTTCCAATTCAATCAATTCTGGTTTGATTTCTATCCATCCACTGATAGTTTTTCTTTTTTTTGCTAATGTAAGATTCCTAATTAATTTCGGTGCGCCGAAAAGCAGGCTGTCATAATCCTGGCTTGCAGCAGCAAAAATTCCTCCCCTCTTAGCCAAATGCGCTGCCTGTGCTTCTCCTTCTCCTGGCGCCTGAACAACTGCAATCCCCATTGCTTCCAAGAGTTCTTTGCTCTCTTTAATCATCTCGTCATTCAATCGGATAAGCTGACTGCTGTATCTTTTCATTGCCTCCAAATCTTCTTCGCTTTTTGCTGTTTCATATCTCTCTTTTGCTAAATCTCTTCCTTCTTCTCTCTTTCTAAAAGTTCTGAATTTGTTTTCTGGCGGTTTTCCGTCAAAAACATAAATCAATTTTATTCCGTCTTCAAGAAGAGCAATGTTCCTATAAAAAATTCCAGAAAGGTGGCTTGTAACTCTTTTTTTCCTGTCCATTAAAGGAGTTCCATCAACTTGCCTTATGCTTGACAGAAATTGATATAATGTATTGAATGCATCAACACAAATCGCCTTCTCTTTTAAATCAGAAATCTCAATTTCCCTTCTTGGTATAATTTCACGAATGTTTAAACCCATGTTTTTGAGAGGTCATTTAAATATAAATAGTTAATGTTTTAAGATTAACAGCTTAAATCATTTCTTCTAAATTGCTTCTAGAAATTTTTTTAGACTTATTTACTGTCTTCTCTATTCTTCTAATCTTCTCTTTGCATTATAATATGCTTCTTTAACGACAAGTGAAATTCTCTCTTCTTTACATTGGCTTATAGGAAGAAATTCATCCTTCCCTACTCTTAATCTGCTAAAATCTAGAACTTCGCGCAAAAATTCTCTTTTTTTGTCGATATCTCTATAAACTCCATTAATATCTAACCTTCTCCCCTCTATATATTGCACAATTCTCTCGTCAAGATGACGTCTCTCTTCTCTATAATTTCTCATGAAAAACCCATGAAAAAAAGGTATTTAAGGCTTATGATATGCTTAATTTTAAATAAGTAAAGCACTTTTTTATAACATGAAAACAGACTTCATTCCGATAGATTACGACTATTTTGACTTTGAAGGCGGGAATTATGCAAAGATAATCGGCAGGAACAAAGCAGGAAAAAGAATCTGCGTAATTGATTCTTGTGATGTTTATTTCTGGGCTATTTTGAAGGGCAAAATAAAGCAAAAAGAAATAGATAAATTAATAGAAAAAATAAGCAGGATAAGATTAGACGTAAAGGGAAGGCAAACAAGAGTAGAAAAAGTTGAACTTCATGAAAAAAACTTTTTAGGAAAGTCGGTGACAGCCTTAAAAATCTTCGCAACAAACTACAAAGACTTGCATGACATAGCAGACAAACTTGGAATGCCTGAAATAGAAAAGAGAAGGGGTTATGATTTGGGTTTTGTTAGCCATTACATAATCGAAAAGAAATTAAATCCTTTAACTTGGTATGAAATAACAGGAGAAGTTATAGACAACACGACAGAATTTAATGGGATTGCAAGTTCTCTTGACGTTGATTTGTGTGTTAAAGTTGAATCTCTTGCTCCTATAAAAAAAGAAGAGTTTTCTCCAAAGGTTCTCGCATTTGATATTGAAGCAGATGAATTCAAGATAGGAGAAGGAGAAATTTTAATGATATCTCTTGTGTCTGAAAACTTCAAGAAAGTGATAACATGGAAAAAATGTGAAGGCAAAGAATTTCCAGATGTAGAGTGTGTAGGAAATGAAGCAGAATTATTAAAAAGATTTGCAGAAATTGTAAAAAAAATATCCCCTGATTTTATAACTGGATATTTCTCAGATGGTTTTGATTTGCCTTATCTAAAAGCACGTGCAGATAAAAACAAAGTAAGATTGGATATTGGAATTGATGGAAGCCAGATAAAGTTTTCAAGAGGAATAATGACAACAGGAAAAATAAACGGAATTGTGCACATAGATTTGCTCAGATTCATACAAACAGCTTATTCTCAGTACATGTCCTCAGAAACTCTTTCCCTGAATGAAGTTGCCAATGAATTTTTAGGAGAATCAAAGAAACATTTTGAATTCAAGCATTCTTCTAAAATAAATAAAGATGAATGGGAAAAATATTTCGAATATAATTTGCATGATTGTGTATTGACATATAAATTATTTGAAAAAATCTGGCCCGATTTATTGGAATTCTCAAGGATTATGCAAGAACCCGTATTTGATGTTTCAAGAAACGGCATGTCAACAAATGTAGAAGATTATGTTCTTCACAATTTGAATAAATTTAATGAGATTCCTGAAAAGCGGCCGACTTATGATGAAATTGGAGAAAGAAGGAGAAGAGGAAAATATGAAGGTGCATTTGTCCTTGAGCCCAAAGCAGGACTTTATGAAAATTTGTCTGCTTTTGATTTCACTTCGAGTTACGGAAGTGTCATTGTAACTTATAACTTGTCAAAATCGACTTTTTTAGAAAATCCAGAAAAAGAATCTTATAGCATAGAGCTTGCAAATAAAAAAGTTTACTTCTCAAAAACTCCTGGATTTTTCCCACAAATGTTGAAGGAGATTATTGAAAAAAGAAGGCAATACAAAGAAGAATTAAAGAAAAAACCAGATGCAATAAAAAAGGCTAGAAGCAACGCATTCAAACTTTTAGCAAACGCTTCTTATGGATATCTTGGATTTTTTGGGGCAAGATATTATTGTGAAGAAGCAGCTGCAGCAACAGCAGCATTTGCAAGAAATGCGATAAGAGAAGCAATAGAAAAAACAAATAATGCAGGTTTCAATGTGATTTATGCCGATACAGATGGGTTTGCATTCACATTAAACAAAAATTCAAAACAAAAAACTCTCGAATTTCTAAAAAAATTAAATTTAGAACTTCCTGGCATCATGGAACTTGAACTGGAGGATTTTTACAAGAGGGGAATTTGGGTTACCACCAGAACAGGAGAATATGGAGCAAAAAAGAAATATGCCTTGATAACTGAAGATGGAAAATTAAAAATAAGGGGCTTTGAAACAGTCAGGAGAGATTGGTGTGTTTTAGCAAGAGAAATCCAGAATAATGTTTTGTTGATGATATTAAAAGACGGGAATGAAAACAAGGCATTAGAATACATAAAGAAAATTGTAAAAGAAGTGAAAGAAAGAAAAATTGATTTGAAAAAGATGATTATCAGAACCCAAATGAAAAAACCTCTAAGCGAATACAAAGCCATAACTCCCCATGTAGTTGCTGCAAGAAAAATGCAGGAGAGAGAAATGCCACTCAAGGCGGGAAGTTTAATTGAGTATTACATTGCAGAAACAAAAGAGAGCAAAACAAAACTAATAAGAGACAAAGTGAAGCTTGTTGATGAAAAAGGAGAATATAACATTGAATATTATCTGAAACATCAGATACTCCCTGCTGTTGAAAATATTCTTCAGGTATTCAATGTTGATATCAATGTAATCTTGGATGGAAAAAAACAGAAAACATTGATGGAGTTTTAAGATGAAAAAAAATTACGAGCCCAAGCCTCTTTTTATTGAAAGAATGAAATCTTTGCTTGGAAAAGATTTTGATTCTTATATGGATGTTTTGAAAAAAGAACCTGTTCGCTCTCTTAGATGCAACACGCTAAAAATCTCAGTTGAAGATTTAAAGAAACGATTGGAAAAGAAAGGCTGGAAAATAAAACAGCCGTTTAAGGATTTTCCAGAGATAATGATTGTTGAAAATGAACTCGCGCCAGGAGAACTTGGAAGAGCATTGGAACACCTTCTTGGCTATTATTATATTCAGGAAATTGTAAGCATGTTGCCTGTTTTAGTTTTAAATCCAAAAGAAAATGAAAAGATTTTGGATTTGTGTGCTTCTCCTGGAAGCAAGACAACACAAATTGCAGCAAGAATGAATAATACAGGATTGATAATCGCAAACGAAGTCAAGTTTGGAAGAATAAAAATTCTATCTGCAAATACAGAAAGATGCGGAGTAATGAACATGTTGATAACAAAAAGAGACGGAATTGCTTTATGCAAGCGCTTCAAGGAAGAGAATTTTCTTTTCGATAAGATTTTATTGGACGCTCCTTGTTCAGGAGAAGGAACAATAAGAAGTGTGCCAAAAGGCTTGGAAATGTGGAACATAAAAACTATTGAAAATCTTTCCAAACTACAAAAATCTCTTATTGCTTCTGCAATAGAAATTTTAAAACCTAATGGAGAGTTAGTTTATTCTACTTGCACTCATGCTCCAGAAGAAAACGAAGAAGTCATTGATTTTGCCTTAAAGAATTTCAATGTTAAAATAGAAAAAATAAATCTTCCAATAAAAATAAGGCAAGGAATTTTGAAGTGGAAAGAAAGAGGATATTTAGAAGAGGTTAAATTTTCTTGCAGGATTTACCCCCAAGACAACGACACAGAGGGATTTTTCATTGCCAAGATAAGAAAGGAGAAATGATAAAACAAAAAACAAAGAAAATAATTAAATAAAATGGCTGAAGGAAAAATTTATTTTGAAGCAAATCCATTTGAGGAAATAATAAGATCTGCTTATGAAACATTAAGAGTTGAATGTATTGGTACTCTCTTTGGACAGAAATATGAAAAAAAAAGCAGATTAATATGGATTGTAGAATCTGCACATCCCACACAACTGGCAGAAAGATTGGCAGATAGAGTTAGTTCTGGATGTGAAAGAGGAGATATCGATATATTATCAAAAAATATAGGGGGATATCATTCACATACTATGTTTAGAAAAAGTCATATAACCAGGGTAAGCATGAGCTCAACAGATGTAGAATATTTAAAGGAAACACCAGAAAATATAGAAATTGTTATAGGCGTAAAAAAAGCTAAAATAAAAAGAAAACGTAAAAATAATCCATTGATAAAGGCTTGTTATATAAGCGAAAATGGAAGTCTATACAAATTTGAAGTTGGAGGGTATTATTTAGATAAAGGACTTAAGAGAGCTGAAATCATTGTTCCAAAAAAAGTGCTAAACCAATTTAAATAACAAAGATAAATAAAATGATTCCCATAAAATTCTTCAATGAACAAGAGAAAGAAAAAATATTGAGACAACTTAAACAGCAGTTCGGAATAAAAGACTTGCCATTTAGCCTTGCAAGGTTAGGAAAAGAAAGAATTGTTGTTTTTTCAGGAGATATTTCTGGCAGAGAAATATTAAATCTTGACAGAATCGCGCATATAGAAGGAATTGGTTTGTATTTTGCAAAGGAGCAAATGGATGGAATAAGATTGAGTATTGAAGGTTCGCAACTTTTAAAGAACCAGATTACAAAAAACATTTTTGAATTGGATGAAAAACAGGCAGAACACTGGATGTTAGGACAGGAATTAAACATAAAGACAGACAAAAAAGGATTTTTTGTCATGAAATTCGATGATGATTTTTTAGGAACAGGAAAAGTTTCTGAAAACAGAATAACTAATTTTGTTCCAAAAAACAGAAGATTAAAAAACAAAGAAATTTAATTTTTTTAATTTATCTATTTTGATATATATTTTTTATTATATATTATCTACTATCTTTAAAAAGGAAAAAACAGAAATATTTTCATCATAAAATTAAGAGGACATCATCTGCTATGTTTATCTAGATTCAATAATGCAGGTTAGTATAACAAAAACTACAAAGAGAATTTTAAAAAAATATTCAATAAACTAAAGAAAAATCCAAAACAAATTGTTAATACTAAAAATAATTGTGATGACATTTGTGATAAATGTCCTTATATAAAAGGAAAGATATGTAATAAACCCTCAAGATATAAAATTTCTCATTGGGTAAGAGTTATGGACAATAAAACATTAAGGTTAATCAAGATAAAATCAAATACAAACCACGAAATTTCTTACTTAATTAGTTTAGTAATAAAAAAGATAAAAAATAATCAGCTAAAAAAGATATGCAAAGGATGTGAATATCTTCCTTATTGCATTAAATTTGGAATAAACAAATCTTTTATAAAACTCCAAACATAATAAAGGTCATGACGCCACACGAAAAACAAAAAGCATTGAAAGCAGGAGAAATTGCAAAAAAAGTTAGGGAATTTGCAAAGTCAATTGTAAAACCAGACATATCTTTGTTAGAAATAGCAGAAAAGATAGAAAATGAAATAATAAGACTTGGGGGAAAGCCGGCATTTCCTGTAAATTTAAGCATAAATGAAATTGCTGCTCATTATACTCCTTCTCATAACGACGAAACTAAAGCAAGAGGTTTATTAAAAGTCGATTTTGGAGTTAGTGTGGATGGTTGGGTTGCAGATGTGGCTTTTTCTCTGGATTTAGAAAATAATGAAGAAAACAAAAAATTAATAGAAGCAAGTGAAAAAGCCTTAAAAAATGTAATTCAAAATATGAAACTTGGAATTTCTTTAGGAGAAATAGGAAAAACAATTCAGCAAACTATTGAAGAAGAAGGATTCTCTCCTATAATAAATCTCTCTGGACATGAAATGAGAGAATACGACTTGCATGCTGGTTTGACAATTCCTAATATAGATAACAAAAAACCAGAAAAAATTACAAAGGGGTTATATGCAATTGAGCCCTTTGCAACTAATGGAAGCGGAAAAGTTATTGAAGGAAAACCATCAGGAATTTATCTTTTATTAGATGACAAAAATGTCAGAAACAATGAAGCAAGAAAAATTCTGAATTTTATAATTGAAGAATATAGAACTCTTCCATTTTGTTCGAGATGGATTGTAAAAAAATTTGGAATTAAATCTTTGTTTGCATTAAAACAATTAGAAGATAATGGAAATTTGCATCAATATCCTGAGATGGTAGAAAAATCCTCGAACGCCGGTGGCACGAAAGTAAGCCAAGCAGAAGATACTATCTTTATAGACGATAAAACGATTGTTACAACAGAATGATTATTTTTTATATTTGTCAAATGCTTTCTGTATAATATCAACCAGCTGTGAAAGATCAAAGGGTTTTTGAATAAAACTAAAAGCTCCGTCTTCAATAGCTTTCTTTCCAATCTCTTCATCTCCTGCATAAGATAATATGAAAGGAATCGTTCCATCAAATTTTGGAGATTTAGCATATTTTCTTATTATCTCGCTTCCTGTGGGGCCAGGAGGCATAGAATTATCAGTAAGAATTAATGCAATATTACCCACACCTCTTTCTAATCTTTCTACTAATGAACCTCCATTTTGAAAAAATTCAACCTCGTAATTCGGAAAAGTTGAGCTAACGATATCTCCATATAACTTTCTAAGAAATTCTACATCATCTGCTAATAATATTTGTCCCATTGTAAAATTCTAAAAATAATGTTTATAAATTTATCCAAGGTAAGTGCTGTCCATTGGAATTGCTGCTTTTGCAGATTTGAGATAAGTTTCCTCTATTTTTCTGTATAAATCTATTGTTGATTTGTTAACGCTCGGTTTAACTTTTTTCAATGCTTCAGTGAAGTGTTTTTTCTTAACTTGCTTTGAATTCATATCCTCTCTCAAAGCAAAATAAGCAGCTTCTCTTACCACAGCCTCTAAATCTGCTCCAGTGTATCCATTGGTTTCTTTAGCAATTTCTTTTAATTGAACCTCTTTCGCAACAGGCATCTTATTTGTGTGAATTTTTAAAATTTGCAATCTTCCATCTTCTTCAGGAGCATTCACAAGCAAAATTTTGTCGAATCTTCCTGGTCTTAACAATGCAGTATCTAGCATATCCGGCCTGTTTGTTGCTCCAATAACAAGAACATCATTCAAATCTTCTAATCCATCCATTTCAGCAAGCAACTGATTCAAGACTCTTTCTGTAACTCTTGTTCCTTGATCCATTCCTCTTCTTCCTGCTAATGCATCAATTTCATCAAAGAAAACAATGCAAGGAGCAACTTGTCTCGCTCTTTCAAAAATCTTTCTCATTCCTTCTTCACTTTTTCCTACCCACATACTAAGCAATGAAGGTCCTTTAACTTGTATGAAATTTGCTTCTGATTCTTTTGCAACTGCCTTAGCAAGCAATGTTTTTCCTGTGCCAGGAGGTCCGTAAAGTAAAACTCCTCTTGAAGGACGTATTCCCATTCTTTCAAAACTCTCAGCATATTTCATCGGCCATTCAACTGCTTCCTGCAACTCTTGCCTGACAGAATCTAATCCACCAACAGAACTCCAGTCAACATTAGGAGTTTCTACAAGAACTTCTCTCATTGCTGAAGGCCGGACAGTTTTCAAAGCATCAGTAAAGTCTTCGTGCTTGACTATTAATTTTTCAAGAATTTCCTGAGGAATTTTCTCTTCTCCATCTAATTTCATTTGCGGAAGTATTTTCCTCAGAACACCAATAGCAGCTTCTTTTGTCAATGCTTCCAAGTCAGCTCCTACAAATCCATGTGTAATGGAAGAGAGTTCATCCAAATTTACTTTTTTATCCATTGGCATATTTCTTGTGTGAATTTTGAGAATTGTTAATCTTCCTTCTTTACCTGGAACAGATATTTCTAATTCTCTATCAAACCTTCCTGGTCTTCGTAATGCTGGATCGATTGCATTTGGTCTGTTTGTTGCGCCAATGACAATCACTTTTCCTCTGTTCTTCAATCCGTCCATCAGGCTCAATAACTGGCTTACAACTCTTCTTTCAACTTCTCCTGTAACTTCTTCTCTCTTAGGAGCAATTGCGTCAATCTCGTCTATAAAAATGATTGCAGGAGAAGTTTTTTCTGCTTCCTCAAATATGTCTCTAATTTTTTTCTCGCTTTCTCCATAAAATTTTGACATGATTTCTGGTCCGTTAAGCAAAATGAAATTTGCTTCTGTTTCATTTGCAACTGCCTTTGCAAGCAATGTTTTTCCTGTTCCTGGAGGACCATGAAGCAAAATTCCTTTTGGAGGTTCTATTCCTAATCTCTCAAAAATTTCCGGATGTTTCAAAGGAATTTCCACAAGTTCTCTTATCTTTTTTATTTCGTCGCTTAAACCACCAATATCCTCATAAGTAATTTCTGGTATTTTTTCGTCACTTAATTCAACTGCTTTAGGACTAAGTGTTACCTCTGTATTTTCTTTTATTATAACTGGTTGATTTGGGCTTGTGTTTACAACTAAAAATTTAATCTGGGTGACTCCTCCTCCAAGCTGTCCAAAACCCATGCCCCCCAAAATGTCTCCTAAGTTTCCAAAGATGTCATCAATGTCTCCAAATTCTTCTGACATTATGTCTCTTCTTCTTTGAACTCCCCCAAGAACGATAATATCTCCTTTCATAATTGCTCTTCCCAAAAGTCCTTTCCTCAAATTATCAGGGTCTGCCTGAATCATAATTCCTTTTTGCGCAGGAGCAATCATAATCTTCTTTGCCTCTTTAATATCTGCTTTGCTTACAGAAACAACATCTCCAATCCCTGTTTTTGCATTTTTTCTAAGAATTCCGTCTATCCTTATTATTCCTTCTCCAACGTCTGCTGGGTAGGCTCTGTCTGCAATTGCTACTGTTTCCCTGTTTCCTTTAATGATAATTACATCTCCTCTCCTTATCTCTAATTCTCTCATAATTTCAGAATCAATTCTCGCGATTCCTTTATATGCATCATCTTGAAGCGCTTCCATAACTCTCAACTGAATTGGTTTTTTTGTCATGTTATTATTTATTTTCCTTGTCTTTTAATTCTACAAAATTTAAACTTAATTTTCCCATATCTTCAAAACACAACCTCACCATGTCATTCATTATTTTTTCCTGTTCCCTCATGAACAAAACTATCTCTTTTGGGATTGAGACAGCATAACTATTCCCTACAAGTCTCATCTTCACATGAAATTCCTTATTTTTAAGATTTACGAATTTATCATACTCTGCTTCATCAGCAGGATGAATTATCTTTTCGTTGCATTTTGGACAAACTAACGCCCTGAACAAAAATCCATTTTTTACTATTTGTGCTTTCTGCATCTTAGAATTACATTTTCTGCATAAAATCGTGTTATCGAATATATCTGCTGTCATTTTTGTAGTATGAGCCGCATCACCTAAAAGAAGACGCGGCTGGTTGAAAGGGGTATGGTATGTGTATTGTGTACACATCTTGTATACACAAGAAATATATACTATTTAAATATTTCGCTGTTGTGTGCTTTGCACAATTTTAGTGTCCAATTATGATAACATTGTAGACAAGAACTTTCAGCAGAATTCAACATCTTGTGCAAGTTTCCCTATTCTTGCGCAAACCTACACATATTTGTGCAAAGCCGTTACTGAGATAAATATTAAAAATTATTTTGCATTCTGTTTTATAGCACATTTTAAAAATACTCATTTCCAAATATTCTGATGAAGTTAAAAAAAATAGAAGAGGCGACAAAAAAGGGTTTTGATAAATTCTGGTTTTTGTTATGGAAAGATAACAGCCTTAAGGGATGGTTGTTCTCAATGATTTTCCTTTTTGTATTCATAAAATTCATATTTTTTCCTGTATTGAATTTAGCAACAGGAACAGCTCTTCCTTTGGCAATCGTTGAATCGTGCAGTATGTATCATCAAAGAAATGTTTTTTCTAATTTTGACGAGTGGTTTGGAGGACATGAATCGAAATATTCTGAGCTAGGAATAAGCAAAAGCGAATTTCAAAATTTTATTTTCAAAAGAGGATTTAGCAAAGGAGACATCTTATTTATAGTAGGTGCAAATCCAGACAAATTAAAAGTTGGGGATATAATCGCATTTAAATCCGGCAACAGAAACACACCAATAATCCATAGGATAATTGAAATAAAAGAAGAGAATGGAGAAAGAATTTTTACAACAATCGGAGACAACAATGCAAAAGTTTTAATTCCCAGCAACAATGTTGGGGGAGTTGATGAAAGAAACATAGAAGAAGAACAGATAGTTGGAAAAGCGGTTTTCAGATTAACTCCTGCCTTGGGCTGGATAAAATTGATATTTTTTGAGGCTTCAAAGCCAGTTTCAGAGAGAGGATTTTGCAGGGAAAATTAGGAAAAGTTTTTAAATAATATGAATTAAGGGTTAAGAAACAAATGAGGTAAAATTAAGATGGAATTTTGTCCTAAGTGCGGAGCTGTTCTTGTTCAAAAGAAAACAAGAGAAGGATGTCCTAGATGCAGTTATTCTTCAAAAGGAAAAATAAAAATAGTTTCCTCTGAGAAAATTGAAGACAAGAAAGAAGAAATTGAAGTCATAAAAAAAGACATGGAAACTTTCCCGATAGTCCTGGAAAAATGCAAAAAATGTGGGAATGATAAAGCGTATTTCTGGACAGTTCAGACCCGTTCTGGAGACGAAGCAGAAACCAAGTTCTTCAGATGCACGAAGTGTGAATTTACCTGGAGAGAATATAGGTAAATTTTTTTCTTAAATAAACAGCTTTTTAAATTAACAATTATTTAGTGGGTTACGGCTCCGTAGCTCAGCCTGGTTAGAGCACCGGACTCTTAATCCGGGTGTCGTGGGTTCAAATCCCATCGGGGCCATTTTATGCTGTTATCAACAGCATTTCAAAAATTTGGATTTGAACCTTGGTATCAAATCCCGAGCAACTTTGCGTGTAATCCACACTCAGGAAGGTTGGGAGTAATCGGGGCCACTTAAAAAAATAATTCTCCAAAAACTTTATATACATTCCAAAATATATATTGGTATGACAAGCGTCATAAAAAGAGGCGGAAGAACACAAAAGTTCAGCCCTTCTAAAATAAAAAGTGCTGTGGCAGGAGCTTTGAGAGAAGCTAAAGTTCCGAAAGCTAAGAGAGCTAAGATTGTAAGGGAAGTTACAGGTCCTGTAATCAGAGCTTGCAAAAAGAAAAAGACTGTAAAGGCAATTGCAATAAGAAGCTTGATTGTTGCAAGGCTTAGGAAGAAGTCAAAAGAAGGCGCAGCTGCGTGGGTTAAATATGAAAGAAAGCATAGAAAAGGCGCGAAAAGAAGGACTGGAAAAAAGAGAGTAGTTCATCACAAAAGAAAAAGAAGAAGATAATTATCTCCTCTTAAAAAACTCTATTTGGCGAAATCGTTTCATAACTTTTGTATAGCTTGCCTTATCTACCAATACTTTTGTCTTTGCTTCATTCAGCAATCTGAAATCATACTTGCTAACAGAAAGTTTCAACTTGGCTTTTCCAGGATATTTCTTCCACCGAGTTTCGCTCTTTAATTTGTATTGCAGTACCATAATTATTCCTCTAAAACAGAGACTATATTTGTTATTAAAGATGCGAGTAATCCAAAAGCACTGATGAGCAACCCAGTAATATCCAATGCATTTATCTTTAATAATGAGATTATAAAATAAATAAAAATTGCAAAGTTAATTATTTGTGAGAATATTGACAAGGCATTTCCTATTTTCATTTTACTTTCTATATCAATATCCTTATTATGCCATAAACTAAAAGAGCCAAAGCAATAAACCCCAAAGTCCATGCTATATACCTCATTAGTTTTAATGTTTTTTTCTTCATTTTAGCTCCTCTTTTAACTTATGAATAAAAATAAAAGAAATATATAAATGTATTTCCAAATAAAAAAGAAAAAAATCAATTCGGGGTAGCAGCATTAAGAATTACTTAATAAGTCGCTGAATGTTCTCAATCGCGTCTGCAACTTCTCTTCCTTTCTTAGTTAGTTGTATCACCTTTATTCTACCCCTTTTTTCAAACGAAACTAACTTCAAATCTTCAAGGGTCTGCAGAATCTTTACTGCATGGCTGTAAGTGCAATCCACTTCT
>CAYHEN010000008.1:0-27740 GCA_964355745.1 Candidatus Woesearchaeota archaeon | reverse complement strand
AAATCTGAAGCCATAAAATTTATTATTTATTCAAATATTTAAATGTTGCTATCTTTGACACTTTATATACATTTATAGAAATATTTAAATACTGCAACAACTACAACAAAATATGAAAATAAAAGAAAACAAATCCTTTTTCCTTATGCAATTTGGAGATACTCCTCAGCTTAGAGTTCTTGATTTCTTAATTGGATTTCATTTTTTTGATTATCCTCTGACTGAAATCGCAAAAGAGGGTAATGTAAGTTATAATTCTCTAAAGTCATTTTTTGATAATTTTATAGAATCTGGAATTGTTATTAAAACTCGAAAAGTTGGAAAATCTAATTACTATAAACTTAATCTCGAGAATCCTTTTATCCAAAACCTGATTAAGCTTGATTGGAATTTGACTAAGAGCAATCTTTTATTAGAATCAGAAAAACAAAAGATAGTTGCTTAATCTTAATTATTTCTAAACTTAAAGTATCACGCCCACGCCGAACACTCAGAGAAAGTTAAACGCCCTTCTTGATTTAACCTGATTTATAGGGGGGAATGGTCTTTTTAAAAGCTGCTAAATATCAAGATTAGTTTCTTATGAATGAACAAACTCTTTCAATAATTTCATTAAACTTTTCAGATTTTAGTGACCCTATTTTATACTTTATTAAGGATTTTTCAATTGAAGCAATTTTATCAATTCTAACGAAACTTTCTCTCTTTAGACTGCCCTGTCTGAAGTCTTTATTTTCTATTTCTATCTCTGCAGATTTCTCATAAGATGAACCAGTTATCTGACTAACTATCACATCTTCCCCCTTAGGGATCTTGAGAATTAATACAGGTCTTCTTTTTAATTCTTTAAAACTTGAAAAAGGAAAATCTATAACAATTATATCCCCTTTTACAAGTCCTTCCATGCTTTATCCTCATCCTTATTAAGCCAAGTTTTAGCAAAAGACCTCTCAGATAAAAGAGCTGCCTCTGGAATAGATTTTTTTAGTATTATCTCATCGTCTTTTCTAATCACAATAAGTTTATCTCCTTCATTAATTCCTTTGCGCATATCTAATGGAATCACTACTTGCCCTCTTGAACTCATTTTTGTTGTATCAATTATCATAAATAAGATTAATCTTACTTATATTTAAATGTTTCGATTTTGAATTACGCCCACGCCGAGAATTGAACTCGGGTTATATCCGTGACAGGGATATGTCATAGCCATTAGACCACGTGGGCTTAAGGGTACAATCTTTAATATAAAAATCTATTTTTAAAGATTACTAAACCACAAAAATAAAAGAAAAATAAATTTTATTTCTTCCAGATTCTCAACTGCACTATTGCTACTGCAACAAGAGAAACTCCGAGAAAATACAATGGATTAACGCTTAATACCCAATCTCTAATAACAAACGAGATTCCAAAAAGGAATGCCACAAAAGTTATGATTCCAAGTTTAGCCAAAGCCCAATCCAGCATTTTCATCTTTTTCATTTGCTTTTCAAACATTTTATCATACCTCCTTTGAATAGTATTTATTTAATTTTCTTCCCGATAAACTTTTTCCCGCCCATATATGACTGCAAAACTAATGGAACTTTTATGCTTCTGTCTTTCTGCTGATAATTTTCAATAAGAGCAATCAACAAACGAGGAGTTGCTAACCCACTTCCGTTTAGAGTATGAACAAATTTCAATCCTTCTCTGCTTTGATATCTCGTATTCATTCTCCTTGCCTGAAAATCAGTGCAATTAGAACATGAAGATGTTTCCAGATATTTTTTCAAGTAGGGACTCCAGACTTCCAAATCATAAGTTTTTGCAGAAGCAAAACCCGCATCAGCTGTTGCCAATAAAACTCTCCTGTAAGGAAGTTTTAACTTATCTAAAATCTTTTCTGCTCTTGCTGTCATCTCTTCATGAAATTTCCAAGAGTCTTCCTGTTTGCAAATGTAAATCATCTCAACTTTTTCAAACTCGTGCAATCTGAATATTCCGGGAGTTTCTGCTCCATGCCTTCCTGCTTCTGTTCTATAGCATTGAGTGAATGCGACAAATTTTTTAGGCAAATCTTTTTCATTCAATATTTCATCAGCATAAATGTTTGTAACAACGACTTCTGCAGTAGGAATTAGATAAAATCCTTCCCTTGTTTTGTATACATCACTTTCAAATTTTGGAAGATTTCCTGTTCCAAACATGGTTTTCGCATTAACCAATTGCGGAGGGTTTATTTCTAAAAACCCATCACTAACATGAAAATCAATCATAAAATTAATCAATGCTCTTTCAAATTGAGCTAATTCTCCCTTAAAAAGATAAAATCCTGCTCCTGAAACTTTTGTTGCTCTTTCCATATCCAACAAATCTGCTTTCTTCAAAAGTTCAACATGGCTTTTAACAGGAAAACTAAATTTTGGAATTTCTCCTTTCTTATGGACTATTTTATTTTTCTCTTCTCCGCCAACAGGAACTTCTTTTGCTTGAATATTTGGAATCAAAGCGAGGAATTTATCTAAATCTTCTCTTAGCTGTTTTTCCTCTTCTTCATTTTTTTTCAGTTTTTCTGGAATTTGTTTTGCTTCTTTCAACAGAACAGTAACGCTTTTCTTTTGTTTTTTCGCTTCGCTAATCTCTTTAGAAACCTTGTTTCTGCTTGCTCTCAAATCATCGTCTTGTTTTTTTAGCTTTCTCCATTTTTCATCAAGAGCAAGAATTTCGCCTATATTTTCAGAATCATAACCTCTGTTCTTGCAGTTTTGCTTCACAAGGGTAGGATTCTCTCTAATCAATTTGAGGTCTATCATTTTACTATTACAAATTGATTTAATTCTTTAGAATTTTTGATAAACTTGATGTTAATCATATCGAAAAGAAGGAAAAGTTGTATTTAAATTTAGCGTCATAAGACTTAATTTATCACTTTTGCAAATCTTTATTTTCTGTCTTCTCAGAAACATAAAGTATATAACAGCCTATTGGATAATCTCCCAAACACTCCTTATTTTTCTCATCTGGTTTGCAGATTTCACAATTTCCATTTCCATTGCTTATAAATCCGTAAGTTTTCTCTCTGCGATGAAGGCATCTTATTATTTTTTCTAACACCTCACTTTCACAGAAAGTAATAAGAATCTTTATATAAAAAGATTATTATTCGCAAAAGAGTGTTTTGATAAATCAGTTTCAATAAATTTATAAATCAATTTTTTATAGTTATTAAATGGCTGAAATTGGAGATTTCGGCAAATTTCGATGTTTTGCATGAAATGCAAAATCTTGTCGAATTCAACAACGCGATGGCAAAAGTAAGAATAAAATTGAACAGCACAGACATAGAAACTCTCAATAATATTTGTGAATCTATCAAGGACATTGCAAAGAAATCAGGAATAGCAATCAGTGGCCCTGTTCCTCTTCCAACAAAGAAACTCAAAATAACAACAAGAAAATCTCCTTGCGGAAACGGAACAGCAACTTTTGACAGGTTTGAAATGAGAATTCACAAAAGATTGATTGACTTGCCTGCAAATGAAAAAGTCCTTCATAACATTATGAGAATGTATATTCCTAAGAACGTGAACATAAAAATAGAGATAAAAGACTGAGAAGGATTAATTTAGTAAGGAATTTATAAAACTCTGAGGATTTCTATTCTTGTCCTTTAAGAATTCATTAATTTTATCATTGCTCATGTTTAATCTTATCTTTTTTCTCTGCTCTAAAACTTCCTGATATCTTTGTATTTGAGTCATTACATTTTCTTTATTTCTGAGGTTTTTATCTGAAAAATTACTCATTCTTTTTACAAAGTCTTTTGTCAGATTTAGCAATTCTTCTGAAATTTTGCTTCTTTTCTCTGCTCTAACAAGTTTTGCTATCTTGATAATGTCTTGTACATTTTCATTGTCAGAATTTCTTCTTTCTGAAAATTTTCTTATTAATTCATCTTTTATTTCACTCTCTCCCATTCCAAGTGCATTTGCAAAATAACTCCTGTCTGTCTGTATGTTGCTTATTGAAGGCCCATTATTCTGATTTACACTATTGGAGTTTACGGCAGTTGATAGCCCATCATAATTTACGTTGTCAAGATTCAAATTAAGATTATTTGTTGCTGCAATTAAAATAAATCCCATTAATAGATTTACAAATAATAAAGTCGATACAAACCATATTTTATTTTTATTCATCATTTTACATTTTTTTGAACCAATCTGTAATTTTTATAAAATGTGATGAAAATGTTCTGTCAATTTCAAGTATTTTTTTCCTTTCAAGGTTATTCAGTGTTGTAGCAAGACTTGATTTCGCGAGTTCAAGCCTTTTTTCTATAAAACTTCTCTTAACAGGATTTTTATTTTCAAGCAACAATTCAACTATTTTTCGTTCATTGTCAGTTAATGTCTGAAGTAATTGTTCCTGTCTTACAGATATTCTATATTTTTTATGTTTGAGTAGGTAAAAAAAAACAGATATTAAGATTAAGGCCGAAATCCCCCCTATAAAATAATATAAATTATTGTTCCTATCTTCTTTCAGGGGAGTTATTAGAAAAGAATACTCTACAATGATATTTTTAGGATTTGTCCATGTCAGTTTTATAAAATCTCCGGACTCTACAATTGCAGAGGGGTTTGTTTGCCTGACTATTGTTTCTTTGGGCATAGCAACTATAACATTTTTTTCTATTTCTTCTTCAAAATCTGCTGAAAATTTCCAGTCTTCTCCTGATTTTTCTGTTAAGAGATTTGTTTGATAAACTAAAACTGCTTTTTCAGTGCTTCCCACTGCTATTGTGAGGGTATTATTTTCCATGATATATAAGCCTCCTTCGACATTTAATGTTTCAAGATCTTCCTGTATTGGGATTGTTATTTCCCCTGAACCATAAAGGGTTATTCCAACTATTGTATTTCCGTTTTCTTCTATTAAAAAATAATATTCTGAGTTTTCTATCTCTGCATTTGCTGTATTCACAAAAAATAAAATAAAATAAAAAAATAGAATAACATATTTTACTCTCATGAATAAATTTAGTTCTTTACACTTAAAAGATTTTGCTTTACTGCAGTAACGGGCGTGACATCAAAACTATTGCTTCTTGGGCTTCTTGGAAAAGTTAGAAAACCACCATAACTGACATTTTCGCCGAAAAGTCCTACAGCTTTCCATCTGTGGTTATTGTACCTTCCATGGAAGAATTCATCTCCGTAGAATCCTGCAAAAAAGCCTTTGTGGTAAATTCCCCAAACTTTCACTCCCTCATTATCTTCTCCAACAAATACATGTTTCCCATATTTACCCCACATAACATGAACTCCATCATGTGTCCAAAGGATAAATCTACGAGTTAGAGTATTTTGAAGTGAACTTTCTATTTCTTCATAAGATGCTGGCAAATAACTTTTAACAGCATTATAAACTTCATCTGAGTTTTCCATATCAACACCAGCAAGTGTTTCACTTAGAGAATCAACACTAACTGATTCTACAGCAGCAATAGATGCCATGCTTAAAACTGCAAAACTCGCTAAAATTATTGCCATTAGTTTCTTTGTTTTTGCTTTCATTTTAACCTCCTGCTTAGTATTTAATTAAAGTCTTTTGGTATCCAAAAGATATCATTTTCAGAGAATAAAACAGAATATAAGCCTCGAGATGAACAAAAATGAACAAATTAATAAGAGACAGAGAATTAAGAATTCTAAATTCAAATTATATTTTAACCTTAGAATCAGGAACTTTTTGCGAATGAACCTCTAAATCGCCTTTTTGCAGACAATCCCAACAAGTGTGTATTTGCCCGTTTTTTTCTCTCACAACTCCTGTACCATGACATTTAGGGCAGTCTTTATTCATTAAAATACTACAAGATTAGCATTTTTAATATTAATTGCATTTCAGTATATAATCCATAACAAAAATATTTAAATAAGTCCCTTATTACCATTAAGAACCTAAAAATGCTTGCATTAAAAAAACCCAAGAGACGGCCTGACAGGAGTTTTCATTTTCCGAAAAAGTCAGGAGAATACAGATTTGTCCAGATATCTCTGGACTTTTGTCATCCAGGATATAGAGAATGTCCTGTACTCGCTTTTCAACTTCATGAGCAAACCCATGGGGAAATTTTAAAAAATTTTCTTGAACACATGCATTTAGGACATTATCCGCGATTTCAGTATAGAGACAAAATACTCCCTGCTATAAAGGGGGAAAATTATGAAGTTGTTGGATTTGGAGTAGGACATTTTAATAAAGAGACAATAACTTTCAAAGTTAGGGGATTGGATTTAGATAACGATTATGGAGAAATCGTGGTTCAGATGCGCGTAAATAAGCAACATCTTGAAAGAATTGTTGAAAACTCCAAAATCAACATCAAATACCAACATCAATGACTTCACATAAATTTATAAAATTCAAATCATAAAAACAAGCATGGAAAAAGACATTGGAAAGATAAAGAAGAATGATATAACAGACATAATCGTAAGAGTCGATGACTTTGGCGGAAGAGTTGGACTGACAATAAGGGAATTTGTCACAGGAGACAGATATACTGGCTTCACGAAAGCCGGAGTGAGAATATCTGCAGAGAATTTTCCTAAGTTCAAAGAAATGATTAATTCTGTAAAAGATGAAGACATGCAGGAAACAAAGAAAGAGGAAACAGAACAGAGCGAACAGGAAGAAATTCCTGATTA
The DNA here is from genome assembly GCA_964355745.1 of Candidatus Woesearchaeota archaeon. Lineage (GTDB taxonomy): Archaea > Nanobdellota > Nanobdellia > Pacearchaeales > GW2011-AR1 > RBG-13-33-26. The sequence continues at coordinate 21,039 of CAYHEN010000008.1, read as the reverse complement.
TTAAAATTAATAGTGAAAGCAGTTCCTACATAAACTTTAAAACCTATTTTTATTTAATTTATTTATGAAAAAAATATGGAGAATATCAACAACAATTTTTATTGTATTAGCAATTGCTGTAATTGCATTTTTTGTATTTCAAAATAAAACAACAGGAGCAGTAGTCTCAGAAGATGTAGCAAAGTATATCGGAGAGCATTCTGTAGTTTATATTCAATTAGGATGCCATGCATGTAAAGAACAAGAAGCTCTTTTTGGAGACAATTGGAAATACATTAATGCGGTAGATTGCTTTTACACTCCTGAAAAATGCCCCAATATTCAATATACCCCTACCTGGTTCATAAATGTAGAATATTATGTAGGAGTTCAGTCAATTGATAAATTAAAAGAGCTTACTGGATATAAATAAAATGTTCGAATCTTTGTCTGCAACAGGAATGTTTGTAAGGATTACCGGATTAGCACTTGCAGATTCTGTTAATCCGTGTGCTCTTGCTGTTCTTGCAATGGTTTTAATGGCTATTTTAATTCAGCATCCTGAAAAAAGAAAAAAAGTTTTGTTTGCTGGTTTGGCTTTTTCTCTCGCAGTTTTTATTGGATATTTACTTTACGGAGTTGTCATAGTCCAGTTTTTCAGAACATTTGCAGAATTGCTGAGAAGCAATTCATATTTCATTTATAATGGGTTAGCAATTCTCGCAATGATTTTTGGAGCATTGAATATCAAAGATTTTTTCTTTTATAAAAAAGGTAGTTTTGGTACAGAAATGCCAATATGGATGCGTCCAAAAGTAAAGAGGATTATTGAAGGTATCACCAGCCCTGCAGGAGCATTTGTTATAGGTTTATTAGTTACTATTTTTCTGCTTCCTTGCACAATAGGCCCATATATTGTCGCATCAGGAATTCTCTCTGACTTAGGAATAATAAAAGCACTTCCATGGCTTTTATATTATAATTTCATTTTTGTTCTACCAATGTTGATAATCACATTCATAATTTATTTTGGCTTTACAGAAGTAGAAAGGGTTTCTGGCTGGAAAGACAGAAATATAAAAATTCTGCATTTAATCGCAGGAATTCTTTTGTTCTTTGTAGGATTAGCTTTGCTTATGGGTTGGTTGTAATGTTAGTAAGAAGGCATCATTTCTGAATGTCCGAACTGAACAATCAAATCTATTTTTGGTTTTATTCTTTCCAAACCAACCGGCAAATCACAAGCTCCGTAACAGCTTCCAAGCCAGATTATAAACTCGGCATTTGTTTTATTTCTCAAATAATCTACAACACTAGTTGCATATGGCTTCAAACCATCTGGAAATTGCAACAAGACTAATTTCGTCTTGCTTTTTTTTATCTCAGAGATAATTTTTTCTAATTCCAAATCATACTTTTCCTTGAGTTTCTCAATTGTTTTTTCCATAAAACAGCAACAAAAAAAGTGTTTTTATATCTTACTATAATTCAAATAAAATTTATATACTCAAATAATTTCTGTTGTAAATGGAGGAAATAAGTACAAATATTCAACCCGCAGAAAAAGAACATAAGAAAATAAAACTTATACATATATTTCTTTTTCTGCTTATTCTGTCTGTTGTATTCAATGTCTTTTTAGTTTCAAAGATGACTTCTCTTAACATGGGTATTTCTGGGGCATCATTTAGATACATCAATTCAATTGAAAACCAGCCAATAGACTCAAATTCCCAAGATAATAATCTTCTTCTTCACTATAAGGGGCTTAAAGATATAATAAATGGGGAAATTGAAGAATACAATGCAACAGGAAAGATTGCTCTTTTTCTTCAGGACGTGAAAACAGGAGCATCGTTGGGAATAAATGAAAAAGAAGGTTTTTCACCAGCAAGTCTTCTCAAGATTCCGATTATGATGGTTATTTTGAAAAAAGTCGAGCGTGGAGAAATCGGCTTAAAAGACCCCATTACTATAATTCCAGAAGACATTGATTCACAATGGGGCAATTTATACGAAAAAGGAGCCGGAGCCAAAATTACTATTCAGCAGCTTTTAGAAGAGATGATTACTTACTCAGACAACACAGCAAAAAACGCATTAAAAAGGCAATTATCTTTAACTGAAATTGACACTGTCTTTATACATGTTGGAATTCCAGACCCCTATTTAGCAACAAATGGAAACGCTGTATCCCCAAGAGGGTATACACGTCTTCTCAAGAGTCTTTATTACTCTACGTTCCTGTCTCCTGCCTTGTCTGAAAAAGCGCTTGAATTCATGACAGACACCCAGCAGGAAAATTTAATCTCTAGAGGAGTTCCTCCTGAAGTTCAGGTGGCACATAAATTTGGAATTAGCGGATTAAAATCCCTTCATGATTGCGGTATTGTATATCATCAAAAAAACCCCTACTTCCTCTGTATTATGACAAGAGATATTCAATTGGAACAAAGTTCAGAATTAATCCGTAAAATATCTAAAGAGGTATATGAATTCGTAGATGCTAAATCTTAAAAAATTAATTTCAGAAAACCTTAAATATTTCAAAATTCTTAATAAATTAAGAAAAAGAGGCGAAAGAATCAGTTTAAAGTGAATCTTCGGATTTTACTTTACTGCTTTTGGCGCCCCTTTCTCTGATAGGGTATTTCTATATGAGATTTCCAAACTCAGATGGAGAGTCTCGTCTGCAAGTGAAACCAGGACAATAAATGATAACTGAATTTCAAAAAAGAGTTTATGAAATTGTAAAAAAAGTTCCAAAAGGAAAAACAACAACATATAAAGCGATTGCTCTCAAATTAAAAAGTTCTCCAAGAGCAGTTGGACAGGCATTAAAAAGAAACCAATATTCTTATACAAATAAAAATAATAAAGCTAATCTTGTACCTTGCCACAGAGTAATCAAATCAAATGGAAAAATTGGAGGCTATTCAGGAAGCAATCCAAAGAATATTAAAAAGAAAATTGAATTGTTAAAAGAAGAAGGAATTGAAACATAATATTATTTTCGTTTTATAAAGATTAAGAAAAAATTATGTTTTATATCTTGATGCTAATTCTCTCAAACGAGTTTCCCATCCAACTAACTTACTATCATGTTCCAAGCTATGTACTCTTTCTTTGAGGGCTTTATAGTACTCTGCAGTTCTCAAAAATCCCAAAAGCCCCTCTGCATTTTCAGTTCTTGTAATATAATCTTCAGATATATTTCCATGTGCTTCATGTCTAATCTTTCTTTCATCTAAATACGCTCTAATAGCATTATAAAATTCTCCAGGTTGCATATCTACACTAAAATCTGAACCCTTAAATTTGCCTTTATCAGTAATCCAAAAATTCCACAGCCCCAATACTTTAGAATCAGCTACGTCTGCATTTAGAATAAAAACAAGACTTTTCTTACTTTCTTTAAAAAATCTGCTCACTAATTTTATTCTTGATGCCATTTATTAATATAATACTTAACCTTTAAAAATCAATATATACTCCAAAATATACGATGAAGCCGACAAAGATTCGTCAGCCAATAGTGACAGTATGTGGTCACGTAGACCATGGAAAAACCAGTATCTTGGATTATTTTAGAGGTAGCTCTGTTCAAGAACAAGAAGCAGGGCATATAACCCAAAAGATTTCCTTTACATTATATCCTGCAAGCCAGGCAAAAATGGCTTGTCCTTTAATCGAAAAAAAAGGGATAAAATTAGAAATTCCGGGATTTCTATTCATTGACACTCCTGGACACGCAGCATTCACAAATTTAAGAAAAAGGGGGGGAAGCTTGGCTGATTTGGCAATTCTTGTGATAGACATAAATGAAGGAATAAAACCGCAGACCGCAGAAGTAATACAAATTTTAAAATTCAACAAAACTCCTTTTCTAATTGCATTGAATAAGATAGATAATATTTCTGGCTGGAGAAATCTTAACAAAAATAGTAATGTGGAATTACAAAAAAATATAGAATCTCAACCGACAAATGTGAAGCAGATATTTGATGAAAGATATTTAACGATAATTGGAAGCTTGAGTAGTTATGGTTTTGAAGCAGATTTATTCTACAATATCCAGGATTTCACAAAAAAAATAGCATTAGTTCCTTGCTCTGCAAGAACAGGAGAAGGCTTGCAAGAGCTGATGATGGTTTTATGCGGACTCAGTCAAAAGTATTTAGCAGAAAGGCTAAAATTAGGAGAAGAGGCAAGAGGGGTTATTTTAGAAGTTAAAAAAGATAAATCAAATGATTATGCAGAAGCGATTCTATACGATGGAAGGTTAAGCAAGAACAATGAAATTGCTGTTGCAAATATTGATGGAAATCCAATAATCACAAAAATAAGAATTCTTGAGGAAATCCAACCATTGAGCATAAAATTCAAGGCAAAAGAAAATGTGCAAGCTGCAACAGGATTAAGAATGCAGTTCAGCGAAAAGATAGATGTTCTTCCTGGCATGCCTTTCCTTGCATATAAGGGAGATAAGGAAAAAGTGAAAGAGATATTCAAAAAAGAATTAACAGAGAATATAAAAACAGACAAGAAAGGAATAATTGCAAAGGCAGATTCTTTAGGAAGTTTAGAAGCGCTGTTAGTTCTGTTAAAACAATCAAATATTCCTGTTCTTAAGGCAGGAATAGGAAACATAAATAAAATTGATATGTCAAATGCAAAGGCAAATCTGGAAATAAACGAATTAGAAGCGATAATTTTAGGTTTTAATGTTTCAATAAATGAAGATGCAAGAGAAATTTTAAAAGAAAATAAAGAAATAAAAGTTTTAACAGAGGAAGTTATTTACAAGTTAATTGATAATGTTGTAGAATTTAGAGAAGCAAAAAAGAAAGAAATAGAAAAAAAGAAACTTATGCAATTAACTGCTCTCTGCAAATTGAGAATTCTTCCCCAATATGTTTTTAGAAATACAAAACCGGCAATTTTTGGTGTGAAAATAGAAACAGGAAAATTAATCCCAGAAATAAACCTGATTGACAGCGAAGGAAAAAAAATAGGCAGAATAAAAAAAATCCAGTCACAAAATAAATCAATAGAAGAGGCAATAGAAGGTATGGAAGTTGCTATTTCTATTCCTGGTGTGAATTTTGAAAGGCAGTTAAAAGAAAAAGAATTTTTATATTCAGATGTAACAGAAAATCAGTTCAAGAATTTCAAAAAGAATAAAGATTTGCTCACAGGAAAAGAACTTTCATTGCTTCAGGAAATTGCGCAGATAAAGGGATTCTAAAATTACTTTTTAAATCTAAAAGTTTTTTGTCTAAATAAATCCTTCTGTCCATCATTCCTCATATAAGAAGGAATTGCGTAACTGAAAAAACCCTGCCCTATTTTATCCTCTAAATGTCCTATTCCCACTTTTTCAAGTCTTTTATCGCATGCATATTTTACATCGCAAAAATCACATTTCTTTCCTCTTTCTGCAGTGATTTCTCCCTCATTAATCATTTTTTCGATTCCATCAATTCTCTTCATAATCTCAAAAAAATGTTCATCTCTTCTTGTTGTTGGATTCTTAACAGGCAAAGATCGGTTTTCCTTTAAATTAATATAAGGAGCTTCAATCATGAAATATTCTTCTACAAAATCAGGATTTATATAAAAAAGATTTCCCATGAATTTTTTCCTCTCCTCCATCAACCCAAGCTTCCTAGCAATTTCATCATCAGAACAACATAAGGAACACAAACCAATATCATAAAGAGTCATCTGTGGATCATTACGTAATCTCATTTCCCCCATCACAGGATATCCTGATTTGAAATCCCTAATTATAATTCTTCCATCCATTTGTATAACAGCATCTATTCTGCCCCTGAATTTTCTCCCAAGAATCACGAAATTAAATGATATTTCGCTCAATATCGGCGGCTTTTCCGTAATCAAGATTGGATAAAGAGGAAGACATATACTTTTCAATTTAGAACGAATAACCCATTTCTCATCATCATAACTCCATTGAATTGGATTTTTAGAATTTTTTGAGGCAATAACATTACTCATCCATAATCCCTGACAATATTCGGCAAATTCCTCTGCATTTGAGTACTTTTTTCCAGAAGATTTTTTAGCAACTTCTTCTTCTGTTCCAAGTTTAATCCAAAACTTATCTACCATATCATGCAGTAAATTTCCCTTTGCATAAACAGGCAACCTCAAAGGTTTTTCTTTTTCAACATGAGTCAGATAATATCTCATTTCACAATAATTCGCTGTATCAATCTTAGATGCTGTCCATGGAATCATTAAATTTCTTGAGAAGAGAACTAAATAAAAATTTCTATGCTATGTTAATCAAAACCTTTTTAAGTCATATTTTCAATACATTCTTATGTTCAAAATCAACATATCAGAAAAAACAGGAAAGACTTACCATTTGGAATCAGGGAGCGAAGAGCTAATGGGAAAAGAGATTCATGACAAAATAAATGGTGAGGATATCTCTAATGATTTAAGCGGGTATGAATTTGAGATAGCAGGAGCAAGCGACAGTGCTGGCTTTACAGCACTGGAAAGTGTTGAGGGAACAAACTTAAAAAGAGTTCTATTAAGTTATGGAAAAGCCATGCACAAACGTCCAAGAAGAGAAGGAAAAAAGAAAGTTTCTAATCCAAAACCAAAGGGATTGAGATTAAGAAAAACGGTAAGAGGGAAAGTTATTTCTCCTTCAATTGTCCAAATTAACCTTAAAACATTAAAAGAGGGAAGCAAAAAGCTTTCTGAAATTTTCCCAGAACAAAATCAGCCAAGACAAAAGGCAGAGCCTTTAGATACTTCATCTTAACAGATAAAGTAAAGAGAAGAAACTCGAAAAGCCAATTGAACAATAGAAAGATATTTTAAGGGTAACTTATTCGACTAATTAAAGATGAATAAAAACTTGAAAGGAGGTAATGAAATATGAAAGAAAGATATACTAAATTCTTAGTTTTGTTAGTTACAATAATCCTGATTTCAGCGATTGTTTCAGCTTCTATGTCACAAAAAGCAATAGACGCTTCATCTAGCAGGGGTGAGAAGAGATTAATATCTCCAGGAGTATCTAACTTTGATAAAATTAGCTACAGATTAAAAGGATGTAAAATAACTCATGAGTTAAATGATGCAATAGCTTTGAAATGTCCAGAAGGAGTTCAAATTCAAGGTGCTTTTGAAGATGAGGTTTATCAAATCATGGATATGGATGCAAATACACAGATAAACGCAGATGACGTCTGGAATATTAGCTATACTGGAGCAGGAGTGACCATAGCTGTTTTGGATACAGGAATTGACACAGACAACCCTGAATTAATAACAAGTATTGCAGATGGTAAGGGATTTGGATATGCTACTTACGAGGATGACAACGGACATGGAACTCATGTCTCTGGAATAATAACAGCAGATGGTGTTGGTGGAACTCCTGTAGGATTTGCAAAAGGAGCATCTCCTGATGCAAAAGTATGGATGGCAAAAGTTTGTAATTCACAAGGTTCATGTTATGTCAGTGATATAGCAGCTGCAATAGAATATGTTGTTAAAGGAACAGACGGCATAGTAAACAATGGAGATGAACCAGCAAAAATAATGAGCATCAGTTTAGGCGGTGGTGGGACAAATAGAGCAAACTGTGATAGAGATTACTTAGCAAGTAAGGTTAACTGGGCTGTAAGTAACGGAGTAACGGTTGTTGCAGCAGCAGGAAATACTGCTAATAGAGTATCAAGCCCTGCTTGTGCAAGTAAAGCGATAGCAGTTGGAGCAGTTAGTAAAAGCGATGTAAGAGCTTCTTGGTCTGGAACAGGATTAGCATTAGATATAATGGCGCCTGGGGTAAGTATTTATTCAACACTACCAAACACCACTTATGCATCTTGGTCAGGAACATCAATGGCTACACCACATATTTCTGCAGTTGTATCTTTGCTAAGACAAAAGAATCCAACATTGACAGACAGCCAAATCAAAAATGCATTATATAAGACAGCAAAAGATTTAGGCAACACAGGCTGGGACAAATACAATGGATGGGGAAGAGTAGATGCATTAAGGGCAATCAACTACATCCAATAAAAAACTGAACTTAATTTTTTCTTTTTCTTTCTTTTTTATTTCTAATAAATTTTATCATAATCTTTATAAGCCAGTATGCCGGAATTTGATGAATGGGCTTATTAAATAAAATAGAAAAACCCTTGTTTGTAGTAAATCCTGAAGCTAATGAAAGGAGAGCATTAAAAAGATGGAAACAGATAGAATACCTTCTGAATAGATATAATTTTGAGTATGATAGAGAATTTACAAAAACTAGAAAAGAGGCTGTTGAGCTAATTAAGCATGATGAAAAACATAGAAAAATTATTATGGTTGGTGGTGATGGTACAGCAGATGCTGGTGTAGAGGGGATAATGCAAAATGATTCGGAAAAGATTTTGGGGGTAATTCCTACTGGTATTGCTAATGATATTTCCAAAACTTTTGATATTTACTCTAATCCAGATAAACTTTGTTATAATATATCCAATGGAGGTGTAAAGGAAGTAGATGTTGGAGAGGTTAATGGAAAATATTTTCTTGGATTTGCTAGTTTAGGATTTGATGCTATGATATTAAAAGAAAGAAACAGAAGACGTTTTTTAAAAGGTAAATTAGCTTATTATACTGGTGGTTTAAGGGCTTTTTCTAAATATACTTCAAAGAAAATGACAATTAAAGTTAATGGAAAAGAGATTAATAAAAATGTTTTTTTAATGGTAATATCTAATATCAAACATTATGCTGCTGGTATGAAAATAGCCCCATATGCTGAACCAGATGATGGTTTATTGGATTTATGTTTAATACATGGAGAATCAAATTTGGGAATTGTGCTCCGTAATTTATCATTAGTATATTCTGGTAAACATATCAATAATCCCGAGACATATTATTGTCAATTAAAACAATTAGAGGTATTAAGTGAAGAGCCAGTTTTATGGGAAGTAAACGGAGAGATTGTTGGAGAAGATACTTATTTTAAATTTAACCTTGCAAATAAAAGAATAAAAATGCTGGTGCAGAATGAAGATTTGTAGGATTGTAGAAGAAAATAAAAAAAAGAATTCAAACCCAAACTCTTTTAAACAAACTATTTCTAAATTTTATATGACAAAAGAAAATATTGCACAACTCCCAGAGTTGAATGTAGGTGTTGTTGGGCATATAGACCATGGCAAAACCACACTTTTAAAACAACTCACTGGGAAATTTACAGATACTCATTCAGAAGAACTGAAAAGAGGAATAACAATAAAACTCGGGTATGCAGATATGACTATTTGCAAAGATGGGAATAATTATAATAACAAAGGAAAAGGTGAAGCAATCAGGTATGTGAGTTTTATAGATGCGCCTGGACACGAGATGCTTATGGCAACAATGCTATCAGGAGCAGCAATAATAGATGCTGCTATACTTGTAATTGCTGCAAACGAAGGGATAAAACCCCAAACACGAGAACATTTCATAGCACTACAAGCAAAGAAAATAAAAGAGATTATAATAGTTCAAAATAAAATAGATTTAGTAAGCAAAGAACAAGCATTAAAGAATTACAAAGAGATAAAAGAATTTGTCAGAGGAACTATAGCAGAAAATGCTCCTATAATTCCTCTCTCTAGTCAGCAGGGGATAAATATAGATAGAGTAATTGAAGAGCTCGCAAGATTGGAAATTCCAAAAAGAGAGACAGAAGTTGAACCTATTTTTTTAGTTGCAAGAAGTTTTGATATTAACAGACCTGGAAGTTCTGTAGAAAAATTGCATGGGGGAGTTTTGGGAGGAATTCTAAAAAAAGGAAAATTGCATATTGGGGAAGAAATAGAAATCAAACCAGGATTAAATATTAAAAAGGCGAATCAGCAGACTTACCAAACATTAACTACAAAAATTCTTTCATTGTATAAAGGAAATAAATCTGTTGAAGAAGTTCACCCAGGCGTGAGTATAGCAATTGAAACAGAACTCGACCCATTTTTAACAAAAGCAGATTCTTTATCTGGATGCCTTGTTGGTTTGAGGGGAAAACTTCCGGAAATAAGTTATAGGGTGAAAATAAAAACAGAATTATTTAAAGAGGTTCTTGGGATTTCAGAACACCAAGAAGTTGCTCCATTAAAAACAAAAGAACTCCTGATGTTGAGCGTTAATACAACAATAACAGTAGGGACAATTGAAAAAATAAACAAGAACGAAATTGAATTATTTTTGAATATCCCAATAGTCTTAGTAAAAGAAAGCAATGTTGGAATTGCTAGAAATGTTGGCGGGCATTGGAGATTAATCGGATTTGGCGAGATAATATAAATTTATATAAATACTTTTAAAGTTAAAAACAATCCTAATTATATGGCTATACAAGAAGAAGTTCAAAGGGCTATAAGAAAAAGAAAAGAAGCTGAAGAAGAGAAGCCTTTACTAAGATTAGATTTAGGAGATTTAGTAAAAGAAAGTAATAAATTAGTCCTTAGATTACGACAATACGCCTTTTATGATGATGTATTAACTATCCCCCCAAATCTAAGAGAGGATTATATTGGATATCAATCAATAATGCAAGAATTGAATAGAAGAGAAAAAGTATATACAAGTACACCTGTAGAGTTAATGAAATTCTAATTTTCCAAGCAAATATTTAAAAATAGATAACCCCTATTCCTATTATGAAAAGGTTGGTGATGTTTGTTATAATAAGTTTGTTATTAATTGGTTTTGCTACGGCAATAGATCTATATAGTATAACAACTGGGGCAATAAGAAACAATACTTTAAGTGCTTCTTCAAATCAAGCAGAATTAACTAATGGGGAAGATAGTTCTGATAATGAAACCTCTTTGGAAGAATCAGAAAATACAGCATCAGTTACAGCCACCAACACAAATCGAAATACAGATACAAAAACTGCAAGAGAAAGAATAAAGGCGGCTATTGCAGCAAGAAATAAAGAAAAATTCTTTTGTGGAAAATCAACATTTGGGGAGTGTCAGACAGATGCAGATTGCATAACTGCTGGGTGTTCTAATTCTGTATGCCAAGGTGTTAATGAAGAACCAACAATAACAACCTGTGAATGGAAAGAGTGTTACGATTCTACACAATACAAAATTAATTGTATTTGCATAAAAAACAAATGTTTATGGAGCAGATTAACAGAGACTCAAATCAAAAAAATAATCAAAAAAGAAAATAGAATAAATGCGACAGCCAGGGTTTGGGAATGCCCAACAGAATGTACTTGTGCAGGAAGCACAATCAAATGCCAGTTAGCGAGCGGAAGAGAAATGACAATAATTGCTGGAAATTCTGGAAATGTAATTGTTCAGGTTAAGGGAGAGAATATGAGTACAAATGTAATATTATATAAGTCAAACGGAAAACTCTACGGTGTTTTCAGAAACAATGAAACAAAAGTAGTGAGAATGCTTCCAGACCAAGTTAAAGAAAGGATAAAAGAAAGAATAAAAGCAAGATTACACAATGAGAATATAACATTAAATGAAGATGGGGAATATGAATATCAGGCAGAAAAGACAGCTAGATTATTCTTTGTATTCCCAGTAAGAATGGTAGTAAGGGCGGAGATTGATGCAGAAACAGGAGAGGTAATAAAAGTCAGCAAGCCAAAGTGGTGGGCATTTTTGGCAAGAGATGAAAAAGAAACTGTTTTGGGAGAGAGCTGTGGGACAGTAACTTCTGGAGAGAATGATAACTGCTGCAAGAACAAAGGATATGATGTATGGAATGCTGAAAAAAATGAATGTGATTTCTCTGAATAAAAATGATTAACAAAAAAAATGAATTTTAAATTAACAAAAGGCAAGGAGATTATAAGTATTATAATTCCTATTATTCTTTGGGTATTAGTATTTACATTAAGGTTTGAGAATCCTCCATTAATAATAAGGAGTTTTTTAGAGATACATAATGGAGATAACCTTTTTAGTTTTGGTAATATATCTCTCTTTATAATTGAAGTAGTCATAATTTATTTAATTTTGAGTGTTATACAAAAAAAGAAGGCTATCATTCAAAATACTCCATTAACTTCTCCTCAATAATTAACTTTATAATGCTCTTCTTTTTTAACTTTCTATGTCAGTATATTCTCATTCAAAAATAGAAACTTTTGAGCAATGCAGATTAAAATTCAAATACAGATATATAGACAAGATAATCCCAGAAGTAGCAAAAGGCATTGAAGCGTATCTTGGAGCAGTTGTTCACAAAACATTAGAGTGGCTTTACATTCAAGTTTTGAAAAATTCTATACCATCAATAAGTGAGGTAATTTCTTTTTATTCAAATGACTGGCAGGAAGATTATTCTGGAGACATGCCTATTGTCAACAAAACAATGACTGCAAAAGATTATTTCAATAGGGGGGTAGAATTCCTTGTCAATTACTACATGAAGTACCATCCTTTTCAGGATAATACTATTGCAACAGAAAAGAAAATAGAGATAAATTTAGATGATAATGGAGAGAGGAAACTAATCGGTTATATTGATAGACTGGCACACAATTTGGAAACTAATGAAATAGAAATACACGATTACAAGACAGGCAACAGCACTTTATTCAAGGAAAAGGCAGAAAATAGCAGGCAGTTATCGATATATTCTCTGGCAATAAAAGAAATGTTCGGGGTGGAAAAAAATATCTGCATGGTTTGGCATTTTCTTGCTCATGACATGAAAGTCTGCCTGAGAAAAACTAATGAAGAATTGGAAAATCTGAAAAGGGAACTTATTGAAATAATAAATTTAATAGAAAGAACAAAAGATTTTTTACCGACAAAATCCCAATTGTGTTATTGGTGTGAATACATGAACATTTGTCCCGTATGGAACAAAGAGATTAAAAGAGAAAAACAAGAAGAATTAAAATTAGATGATGAAGAAATTGAAAAGAAGCTGGAAGAGTTATGATTAATTACTCTTCTGTGTTTCCATTCTCCTGAACTCTTATCAAATCAGTAACAAAATCTCCTTCTTGAAGCTTAACGATTTTCACTCCCTGTGCAGCTCTTCCCATTATCCTTATATTCTTTAGAGAAGTTCTTATCACCATCCCTTTTGCAGTTGTGATTATTATGCTGTCTTTGTCATCAACAGAGATTGTAGCAACAACATCTCCTGTCTTTTCGCTGACTTTAAGATTTATAACTCCTTTTCCTGCCCTTGCAGTTTTCCTGTAATCACTTACAGAAGTTCTTTTTCCAAACCCTTTCTTTGTTATTGTTAAAATTGCTTCTGTATTTAAAATCCCAAGACTCACAACTTCGTCATCTTTCTCTAATTTTATCCCTGTAACACCATAACTCGTTCTTCCCATTTCCCTGACATCACTGCTGTTGAATCTTATTGCCTTTCCTTTTCTTGTGGCAAGAGAAATTTCCTGTCCTTTTTTCACAAGCTCAACTCCAATTAGGAAATCAGAATTGTCAGGAGGGAGATTAATTGCTCTTATTCCAGATGCTCTTGGCTTTGAGAAATTTTCAAGGAAAATTTTTTTCACAATTCCTTTTTTAGTTGCCATGAACAAATCATCTTCAAAAGTCTTGACAGAGATGACATTTGCAATAGTCTCGTCTTTCAATCCTAAAAGATTTATCAATGCTTTTCCCTTGCTATATCTCTCTGCTTCAGGAATATCATATGCTTTAAGCCATAGAACTCTTCCTCTTGATGTGAAGAACATCAAATAATCATGGGTAGAGCAGATAATCAACTGCTTTACGAAATCTCCTGTTGCTAAATTGCTTCCGATAACTCCCTGTCCTCCCCTCCTTTGCTCTTTGTAAGTTTTAGTGTCCATTCTCTTGCAATATCCTTTGTCAGTGATTGTAATAACGACTTCCTTTTCCTGAACCAAATCTTTTTCAGAAATTTCAGAGATTCTTTTGAGAACATTTGTTTTTCTGTTGTCTCCATACTTGTTTTTCAATTCATTAACTTCTTTTACAATTATCTTCAAAACTTCCTTTATATCTGCAAGAATTTTTTCAAGTTCTTCTATTTTCTTTTTCAAATCTTCCTGTTCTTTCTTTAATTTATCTCTTTCAAGAGAAGTCAATTGCTGAAGCTTTGTCTCAAGAACAGCCTGTGCCTGCTTTTTGCTAAGTTCATACTTTTTCATCAATCCTTCAAGAGCTTCTGTCGCATTCTTTGATTTCTTGATTAAATCAATAACAGTATCTATGTTTTTCAAAGCAATTAGCAAACCATCAACAATTTCCAGCCTGTCTTTTGCTTTTTTCAACTCGAACTTGGTTCTGTTAGTGATTATTATTTTTCTGTGTCTTACATACTCTTCAACGACTTGCTTCAAATTCAAGACTCTTGGCTGTCCATTTACCAATGCAAGAAAATTAACTCTAAAACTATCTTGTAATCTCGTATATTTATATAAAGAATTAATTACAAAATCAGGACTTGCTCCTTTTCTTAACTCAAGAACAATTCTTATTTTTCCTCTTGAACTCTCGTCTCTCAAATCAGAAATATCTTTCAATTTTTTATTCTGGATTAAATCTGCAATCTGCTCTACAAGAGATGTTTTATTTAGCATGTAAGGAATCTCTGTTATTACAATAATCTCTTTATTTTTCATTTTTTCAACAGCCACTTTTCCTCTTATTATTAATTTTCCTTTTGCAGTGTTGTATAATTCAAGCATGTCTCCAGAAACACTTCCACCAGTGGGAAAATCAGGAGCAGTAACAATTTCACATAGTTCTTTAATTGTTATCTCTGGTTTTTTAATATAAGCAACAATCGCATCGCACACTTCTGTTAAATTATGTGGGGGTATGTTTGTTGCCATACCGACTGCAATTCCTGTTGCTCCATTAAGCATTAGGCTTGGCAATTTCCCAGGCAGCAAATCCGGTTCTTTAAGAGAATTGTCAAAATTAGGTGTAAATTTCACTGTTTCTTTTTCAATATCATCTAAAAGTTCAATTGCAATCGGCATTAATCTCGCTTCTGTATATCTGTAAGCTGCCGGAGGATCGTTATCAATTGATCCAAAATTTCCCTGTCCATAAACAAGAGGATAACGCAAAGAAAAATTCTGTGCCATTCTTACTAATGCGTCATAAACAGCAACATCTCCATGGGGATGAAACTTACCTATAACATCTCCGACAACCCTCGCTGATTTTTTTGTTTGGCTTCCTGGCTTCAAACCCATGAGGTACATTGAATACAAGATTCTTCTCTGAACAGGCTTTAATCCGTCTTCAATAGCAGGAATTGCTCGTGAAACAATAACAGACATAGCATAATCCAAGTATGCTTTCTTCATTTCTTCAGATACTTCTACAGGAATTACTCTCTTGTTGTTTTCTTCTTTCTGCTTTTCTTCTGGCTTGTTTTCTTTTTCTTCTGGCATTTTCTTATGCTACTTCTACTCCATTTTCATCTAAATATTTCATGAATTCTTCTTCTGTAAATTCTTCTTCTTCTATATTTTTTCCGTGCCATTTGCATTTCTTGCATTCCCATTCTTTTGAAGCTTTTCCCTCTTCTCCTGTCAAAACTACATTAACTTTATTACTGTTGCATTTGGGGCATTTTCTAATTCTAAAAGTTTTTCTAACTGCGTTCTTTTCCTTTGGCTTCTCTTTACCCCTCAAAATCCAATCTGGTGTTGCTAATTTTCCCATTTTAAATATCCAAGTTTGCCTCCTTTGGTTGTTTTCCTGACAAACACAGGAAAGAACAGAGACTATATGTCGAGGTTCGCCTCCTTTGCATTCTCTGAAATGAAAGCTTTTCTTGAAGTAACATCATCTCCCATTAACATTGAGAAAGTTCTGTCAGCCTCAACAGCATCTTCTATAAAAATCTTCTTCATTTTTCTTGTTTTAGGATTCATTGTAGTATCCCATAACTGAGTTATGTTCATTTCCCCCAAACCTTTGAATCTAGTAACATTTGCTGTTCCAAGCTTTTCAATAGCCCTCTTCAATTCTTCTTCTGAATAAACATACTGGTCTTTATTTTTTCTTATCCTGAATAATGGAGGATGTGCGACATAGATGTTTCCATTTTCAATTAATTTAGGCATAAATCTGAAAAAGAAAGTTAATAATAGAGTTTTAATGTGTTCTCCATCAACATCAGCATCGCTCATTATTACAATCTTGCTATATCTTAATTTCTCCAAGTCAAATTGTTCTCCAACACCTGTTCCAATTGCAACTATCATATTTGCTATTTCCTCGCTTGAAAGACTTTTTATAGGATTTGCCTTTTCTACATTCAGTATCTTCCCCCTAAGTGGGAGTATTGCCTGTGTTTCCTTGTCTCTAGCCATCTTAGCACTATTATGGACAAAAATTCCTGAAGCAAGAGCAAAATTATGAGTTTCTTTAACTTCTAAATCATAAACATCTATTTTCTCATTCACCAATTCAATTCTTTTTATTTTGTGATTATAATTTTTAACTGCAATCAACATTTGTTCATAATCATTATTGAAAAATCTTGAACAAAAAGTTTTCATAGTTAAAACATTTTTATCATTTTTGTTTACTCTGATACTATCAAAATCATCAAGTTTTCTATCTGATTCCAGTATATTCTTCATTAATTTAATCGTACTTTCATAATAAGTTTTATTATAAGACTTCTTTCTTTTATCTCTAAATTCTGGTGTCCATTGTTCTTTTGTTTTTTGCTTTCTCCAGATTATCAGAGCTTCATCTTTCCACTGTTCCTTAGCTAAATTTGATAGATATTCTTTTGCATCTTGGTTTTCTTCAAAAAATTTCCTTACTTTTTCTGAAGCTTTTGTTCTATTTTCGGAATTTTTCCAATATTTTTGTTGTTGCTGATTAAGCAATTCATTATTTTTATTTCGATAACCCTCATTATTTTTATAAAATTCCTTAAATTTAGCAATCATAAATTGTTTATATTCTTTATTTTGCCATTGTTTTTCTGCTCTTTCCGAAAGCATTTTATTTATCTCTGGTTGCTTTGCCCATTCACTAATCTTTTTTCTATAAGTTATATCTCTGTGTGCTTCTCTTGCTTTTTCTTTAACATCTTCTCTATGCAAGGTACTTGACAAATGTTCTGTATGAAGAATTAGGTGCTGTTCTTTTGGCAACCTAATCAGATTAGATGGATTGTTATCTAATTTATTAAAGTTAATATGATGTTTGTGTTCTCCTTGTTCTCTTGTATAAACCCCATTTTCCAGATTATATTCATCTGCTAACAAATGTGTAAAAATCCATTTTTTATCTAAATCCCAAATCATTTCATAACCATCGATAGTAATCTTCCCACCGATTTTAGATATTTTTTTATGCAGAGGCATTAATGAATCTTCCTTAGTCAGATCTTTTGCTTCTTTATAACTTCCATCTCTTAGCATAAAATGATGATTACGCGTACAGATAATTTCTTCTTCATTATCAAGTATAATTTTAATTACTTCGGCATTTTGTTTTGTGACTCTTGGGTTTTCTATTTTGACTATTCCTATTTTTCCATCTTTCTTAATAGTGTAACAAAAATTTTCTTTTCCACTTTCAAATTCTTTTACTAACTCCTTAAATGAGAGATTTCTATTATCAGATAATGCAACTTTTGTATCTCCAGAAAAACAACCCCCAGCACTCTCTCCTTCTACAATGTACAATTCAGTATCCTCTGATTTCTTGTTTGAGCAATCTGCCAATTTTCCTGGAAGCCCGCCAAGAGAAAACGCATTTTTTCTTCTGACTAAATCCTTTGCTTTTTTAGCAGCCATTCTTGCTTTTGCAGCAGCTTCTGCCTTAGAAACAATTTTTCTCGCTACATTTGGATTTTCCTCAAAAAATTCGCTTAATGCAGAAGTCACAATAGAGTCAACAAATCCTTTAACTTCACTGTTTCCTAATTTTGTCTTTGTCTGCCCTTCAAATTGAGGTTCTGGAATTTTTATGCTTATTATCGCTGTAAGCCCTTCTCTCACATCTTCTCCTGAAAAATTTTCGTTTTTCAAAATTCCTTTTTTCTTCGCATAATCATTAATAACTCTTGTCAAGGCAGTTTTCAAACCAAAAACATGTGTTCCACCTTCAACAGTATTTATAGTATTGACAAAACCGAAAATATTTTCCTGATATCCACTATTATACTGAATTGAAACCTCTATAACTGTGTGGTCCATCTCTCTTTTAAAATAAATAGGCTTGTGCAATGGTTCTTTTGATTTGTTAAGCCATTTTACAAATTCGATTAAGCCTCCTGAAGCCCAAAACTCTTCTTTCTTATCTTTTACATCATCATAAAGAGTTATTTTTAATCCGGAATTCAAAAAGGCTAGTTCCCTGAATCTTGTCTCAAGAACTTTGTAATCAAATTCCACATTCGAAAAAATTTCTTCATCAGGCCAAAAAGTCACCTTTGTTCCTGTTTCGCTTTGAGAACATTTGCCTACAATCTTCAATTTTGTTTTAACGTCTCCTCTTGAGTATTCTTGTTCATAGATATTTCCTTCTCTTTTTACCTGTACAATCATTTTCTTTGCTAAAGCATTAACAACACTTATTCCAACCCCATGCAAACCGCCAGAAATCATGTAAGATTTCTTATCAAATTTTCCTCCTGCATGTAATTTTGTCAGTGCAATCTGTATAGCAGGAACTTTGTATATGGGATGAATATCAACAGGAATGCCTCTTCCATCATCTTCTATTGTAGCGCTTCCGTCTTTACTTATAGAAACCTTTATCTCTTTGCATACGCCAGCAAGAGCTTCATCAACAGAATTGTCAACAACTTCATAAATCAAATGATGTAATCCATCTTTTCCAGTACTTCCTATATACATGCTTGGTCTTTTTCTGACTCCTTCTAATCCTTCAAGTACTTTTATGCTTTCTGCTGTGTATTTTTCTGCCATTTTACATCTTACAAAAGTCTGGCTAAAACCCATCAATTTTCTCTTAAAATCTTGCCAGATTTCTGCTAATTTATACCAGAAAAAAGCCAAGTTTATTTATAAACTTTTCTGCACTAAAAATACGATTTGTCGACGATAAAATAAGAAATGGATCTTTTCATTTTCTTCCTTTAACTCTTCTTTTATCTCTTCCTTGGATTTTATGGCTTTTCTTAATCCAGTTAATTTTTCTCCTTTAATTTGGCTTTTCAAGACGAATTAGTGATGGAAGATTTTTTCTTTTTTCTTATCCAATTAATCTTCCTTCGCTTCATAGCCATATTTTTCCTACATTTTGCAGAACAAAAGTATTTAATATGTCCTTCTTTTGCAACAAGAGTCAATCCTCTTGGAAATTCATACATTTTCCCGCAATAAACACATTTTGGCATTTTAACTATACACTCCTTCCGATGTGTTTCGTTAGAAACCATCACAGAGGTTACACGTTTACGTATATACCCCCTTAGTTACTTTAGATTTTATTTTTCTCGCTTCAATTTCAGTTTCTCTCAGCATTAAAATATCTCCAATCCTCACAGGACCTTTTACATTTCTTCTCATTCTTCTCCCGTTATCTTTTCCTTCCTGAACCAAAACCTTTACTTGTGTTATCTCTCCTCTGAATCCTGTTCTTCCTAGAATCTCTTCTACAACAGCAGTAACAACTTCTCCTAAAATCTTATCGCTTCCCTTAAAACTCTGCTTGTTTTCTTCTTTTTGTTTCTGTGTTTTCGCCATTTTTTATTATTACTTCAAAGCTTTAATATCAGATTCAGCTTCTCCTGCATTTATAACTACAACAGAAGATGCTGGAACAGAAATACCAACAGCAATTCCTAATTTCTGCCTGCTGTCAACTTCTATGCACAGGATTTTTTTCTCCTTGCATAAAACTGGAATGTGCTGAATAATCTCTTTTGGTTCTACATCAGAAGCATAAACAACCAGTTTTGCAGTCCCTCTTTCAATTGCCTTTGTAACTTCGTTTGTACCTTTTTCTACTTTTCCTGTTTTTCTCGCTTTCTCGATTATTTTATACATGTCTGTCATTTTATTTATTGCCGAGAACAACTTAGCTCGCGACTTCACTCGTCACTGAATATTCATAGGAGGTATTAGGAACCTCGGTTCTTATCGTGAAATCGCTCGTCCTCACCAATGTTCATCGGATAAATTAGTTAGATAAAAATGGTTTATAAAGTTTTTTATTTAGTTAATAAATCGTATTTTACTCTTCTTCTTTTTTCCAAAAATCTTTACAAGAACAAAATAAAAGGCTATCATTATTGCAACACTTACAACTGCAACTAGTAAAGTATAAATGATTATTGATTCTGGGGCTGTTTTTATACATTTTCCATTTTCACAACCAAATTTGCATTGCTCTTTAACAATCCATGTTTTATCTTCAGTACAGGACTGAAGTTCATCATTAAAGCACCTCATCTGTGAAGGAGTGCATTCAACAGTTCCAACATCCCCAATTAAGATTACAAAAGTGGAAAATCCTGGAGAGATGGCAAGAAAATAATAGTATGTTGAATCTTCTCTTATTGACACTGTGGTTAAAACTTCCCATATGCTTTCTTGAGAGGGTACTCTATAAAGAACAACATCATTGTAAGAATGATTATTCTCGACAAGCCAGGTCTTGTTAACTCTGAACTCAATTGTAACATTATCCAAATCAGTGTTGCTCATCGCCCTTGTAGTTATGCTAAATGCCTGATAAACCGTACCAAAGGGGAATCGTAACTTTATATTTCTAGTTTCCGTTTCATTCTTTGAAATAGTTATTGACGCATTAGAAATATTTGTTTTTGCAAATATGGTTATATTACGTATATCAATGTAAGGATTTGTAATTCCAATTGAAGCCGAACCTCCAGCACTTATTGTACCTATAGTCTGGGTTTCTGTTTGTGTTGAAGAGGGAGGAAGTCCTCCTCCACCACTACTTGAAGGAGTTTCATCAGTTATAGCCCCGGCTTGTGTCGTAGTGTTAGAAGTTCTGTTGTAGACAGCAAATAGACCACTACTACCCCCTAAATAAACAAGTTTATTATTTGAATCAT
>CAYHEN010000007.1:23373-28887 GCA_964355745.1 Candidatus Woesearchaeota archaeon | reverse complement strand
CCCAGTCACCGCTTCTTTTATAATATTTTGTGAAAATTTATTTGCTAAAGAACCATTTGGAAAACTCGGAAGTTGCGGAATTTCCTCATTGGAATACTCTTCTCTTTCAGAAAATTCAGGAAGCTCTGGCAGTTGCGGAAGTTCAGGTAGACTTGGAATTTCCCTTTTTTTTTCTTTTTTCTTAAATAATCCCATCTCTTTTTATTAGTATATTTTAATAATATGTAAAATACAATACAGGTTTAAAAATGTTTATTTTTTTAAGAAACCGAAGGTGAGAAATTAAAGAATTTTCCCCCAATCGTTTTAAATAAGTTGAACCGAAACTAAAAATAGGAGATTTTTGTATACATTTTCGCAAAGCGAAACCGAAAGGTATTTATTTAACTTTTTTTTAGTAATCCAATGCTCGAGAAATTTCTAAAGGAAATTATGGTTTCAATTGCAGGAAAACAGGCAGAAGAAATTATTGACTTGCTTGACGGAAAAAAATATGTAAATGAATTTATAATTGCCAAAAGATTAAATCTCACAATTAATCAGACAAGGAATATCCTCTACAAGATTTCAGACCATGGATTAGTTTCTTTTATCAGGAAGAAGGACAAGAGAAAAGGATGGTACACTTATTTTTGGAAAATAGAAATTTTGAAATGTCTGGAGTTTTTGAAAATGAGCCTGATAAAAAAGATGGAGCAAATACACTATCAAATAAAAAGCAGGAAAACAAAAGAATTTTATGTCTGCGAGAGATGTCATATTGAATTTACAGAAGAAAATGCTCTTATACATAACTTCTCTTGCCCAGAATGCGGGAATATTCTTTCAAGAAAAGATAATACAGGGGCAATAAAGGAATATAATAAAGAGCTTGAAAAATTTAGAAGGGAGTTGGTATTGCTAGATGAAGAATTGAACAAAGAAAGAGAAAAATTAGAAAAGAATAAAGTGAGAGAAATGAAGAAAGAAGAAAAATTAAAAAAAGAAACAAGGAAAAAGGCTGCAGAAAACAGAAGAAAGGAAAAAATGAAAGAAGTCCCCCAAAAAAATATAAAGAAAATTTCTAAAATCAAGATTTCAAAAAAGAAAGTTTCCAAGAAAAAAAAGAGCAAGAAGAAAAAGAAAAGATGAACCAGATTTATCGAATTCAAAATAGAAAAAAATTATCCAATTTTAATATAAATCTTTTATTGATTATTATTAATGTTGTATGTTTTATATTATTCAGCATTTTGATTTATATTAATCCAACCTTTTTGGATTATATTGCTCTAAAACCGTCAAATGTAATATCTAATTTTTATTTCTGGACTTTTATCACAAGCATGTTCATGCATGCAGGATTTTTTCATCTGTTTGTGAATATGTTTTCTTTATTGTTTGTGGGAAATTTGGCCGAGAAAATTATCGGAAAGAAAAGATTTATTTCTTTTTATCTTCTCGCAGGCTTGTTTGCAGGAATGCTTTTTGTATTAGTTAGTTTGTTCTTTCCTTCTGATTTTAACACCTATGCTGTTGGTGCGTCTGGGGCAATATTTGGGATTGTTGGATTGCTGATGATATTAACCCCAAATCTGCCTGTTTATATGATGTTTATCCCTATTCCAATAAAGATGAAATATGCTGCTCCTGCAATGCTCGTTTTGCTGTGGCTTGTTTCTAGCCTGGGAAATGTTTCTATCGGAAATACAGCGCATCTTGGAGGGTTTTTAGTTGGATTAGCTTATGGAATTTATTTGAGAGGAAAATATAAAAGAAAGACAAAATATATTAGTAAATTGTTCAGTTAAATTAAGATGAGAAAAAAAAAGGTAAAGAAAAAGGATTTCAATCTTGTTCAAGAGTATAAAAATAGTTGGAAATATGTAAAAGAATCAAGGACATTTATCTATTTTATAGCAGGAATTTTTCTGATTTTTTTACTTATTGGTTTTTTTGTTCCTGCCCCAGAAGTTCTTTACGATAGGATTATGAGTTATATAAGAGAGCTTTTGACAAAAACAGAAAACATGTCTCAACTAGAGTTAATCTGGTTTATTATCTCTAATAATCTAGTAAGCACTTTTTTTGGAATAGTTTTTGGAGTGGCTCTTGGAATTTTCCCTGTTTTTAATTCAGTAACAAATGGGTATATGCTTGGCTTTGTTTCTTCAATAAGTGTTGAAAACGGGGGATTTTTGACCTTGTGGAAAATCCTTCCGCATGGGATTTTTGAGCTTCCGGCAGTTTTTATTTCTCTTGGGCTGGGAGCAAGGCTTGGAACATTCGTCTTTCAAAAGGAAAAGGCGAAGTCTTTCAAAAATTATTTGATAAATTCATTAAGGGTCTTTTTGCTGATAATCCTTCCTTTGCTTATTATTGCAGGAATTATAGAAGGAATTCTTATGATGTTGATTAAATGATTCTTAGAAATCGATTAATCTTTGAGGTCGCTGATTCCGAGCATAATCAAGATAAAGCCTACCAAGATTACCATCCAGACTAATCCACCTTTGAAAAAGCCCAATGCAGCGTCTCCAAAGTTCCAGAAATTAGTCCACCATACAAAGATTGCTCCATTAAGAAAAATCAATCCTAGTAAAATTTCAATCCATTTATTCATGGTTTTTCTATATATTGTTCATTTAAAAAGATTTTTATTGTAGAGTATACTTTTTTGCTTAGCAGGGCATATATTTTTAAATCAAGTCAAGAAGATACTATTACAATGAAGCCAATAAGCCACATTAAAATAGAGAGAGACATGAAAGTTTCTGAATTAGTCAAAAGCATGGAAAATGCAGGTTTTGGGGCAGGAAAAGTAGGGAAAGCAAGTGAAATAATGAAAAAAATGTTTGATGACAAAGAATGCACTGTGTTTTTAGGAGTTGCAGGAGCAATGGTTCCTGCTGGAATGAAGCAAATTATAATGGACTTGCTCGATGACACAGAAGTTTTTGTGACAACAGGAGGTAATTTAACCCATGATTTGATAGAGTCTCTCGGAGAGAGCCATTATCAGGGTGAGGAAACAAGCGATGATAAAAAGTTAAATGAGGAAGGAATTGACAGAATTTACAATGTTTTTATGAAAAACTCTGTTTATGAAAAATTAGAGGAATTTTTTAAGAAAAATTTTTCTGAACTTGCAAAATGCAAGACAATAAAAGAATTGTTGTGGAAGATAGGAGAATTTGCTCCTAAAGACGGAATTTTAAAGAAATGTTATGAAAGAAAAATTCCCATATTCTGTCCAGGAATTGCGGATTCTGGGATTGGATTGATGATGTGGGGGAGAATAGTTGAAGGAAAAGGAAAAACGAATATTGATGTTTTTGAAGACATGAAAGAAATAATTGATATTGCATGGACTGTCAAGAAGAGAGGAATTATTTATGTTGGAGGAGGACTGCCCAAAAATTTTATACAGCAGTCTCTTCAGTTTTCAAAAGGAGCAGATTATGGAATTCAGATAACAACAGACATGACAGAACCAGGAGGAAGTTCTGGAGCGTCATTAAAGGAAGGAATATCATGGGGAAAGATGAACAAAGATGCAGAGTTTGTTGATATTTTTTGTGATGCTACAATTGCACTGCCTTTGATATGCGCTTCTGTAAAGGAATAATATGCTAACTAAAAAACAAATTATACAAATTAAAGAACATTTGGAGAAAGCACAAAACCCTATTTTCTTTTTTGATAATGACCCAGATGGTTTGTGCTCTTTTCTTCTGTTGCAGAGATATATAGGAAGAGGGAAAGGAGTTCCAATAAAATCTTTCCCAGAAATGAACGCAGAGTATTTCAGAAAAGTAAGAGAATTAAATGCAGATTATATTTTTATCTTGGACAAGCCCATAGTTTCTAAGGAATTTTTAGATGAAGTAGAAAATTTCAATATTCCTATTGTATGGATTGACCATCACGAAGTTCAGATAAAAATTCCTGATTTTGTTCATTATTACAATACCACTTTAAACAGATTGAAAAAAAATGAGCCTGTGACTTATTTATGCTATAAAATTACAAAGAGAAAAGAGGACTTGTGGCTTGGCGTTGTCGGGTGTGTGTTTGACAGATATGTTCCTGATTTTTACTCCAAATTCTGCAAGGAATATCCTGATTTGTCAATTAAATCAAAAGACGCATTTGATATTTTTTATAAATCAGAAATAGGAAAAATTGTAAAAATGTTTTGTTTTAGCCTTAAAGACAGAATAAGCAATGTGGTGAAAATGATTAAGTTTCTTACAGCAGTTAAAACGCCTTACGAGGTTTTGGAAGAAGGCAATAAGAATCATGAAATGCATATGAGATTCAAGCAGATACAAAAAAAATATGAAAAATTATTGGGAAAAGCAAAAGCGTTTGCAAACAATGACAAGATTTTATTCTTCCAGTATGCAGGAGATTTGAGCATAAGCGCTGACTTGTCAAATGAACTTAGCTATCTTTATCCAGAAAAAATTATTATTGTAGTTTATCTTGTTGGAATGAAAGCAAATATTTCTGTAAGAGGAAAGAAAATAAGGGAGATTGTTTTGAAAGCGATTGAAGGATTAGAAGGAGCAACAGCAGGGGGGCATGAAAATGCTGTCGGAAGCCAGATGAGAGTTGAATATTTGGAAAAGTTTAGAGAAAATATTGAGAGATTAATATAAAATTATTTAGAAAGTAATCTTTCTAACCCCGCTATTGTTCCAACAATCATTGCGGTGTTATATATTATTAATAGACTGTCCCTTGCCCAAGCATTAGCAGCATAAGTATCACTACATATAAGGTTCCTTCTTAACATCCCATTCATACTTCTTTTGCAGTGTTTAACTAAACCAAGTACTGGTATAAAATCTTCTACTCTTAATTTGTATTCATAATTCACGCTATTCTATTAGAATTTTTATTTAAATAGATTATTGCTTTGTAAGGTATAGAAAAGTATAAAAAGCGTTCTTTATTTGTTGTTTTATGAGGATGAAATTAAGACATATGTCTTGGAAAAATGGGTTTAGAACATGTGGCTTAGTTTACACTTCAATTAAGCCCTCAATTTAATTCAGAGCTTTTGTCCTGGGTTGAAATTGGGTTGACTTCTGATAAGACTTAGGACAAAAAGATTTCTGAATAAGGGTTCGAGGAAATAAAAATGGAAAAAAGAAAACGCATGGAAAAAGAAATTGTAGAAAAAGAGTTAAGTCAGTTGTTGGAGATTACTCTAAAGTTGGAAGACGAATTGAACTTAATGGATTATGAATAGCTCTTGAAAGGAACAGAATTCTTGATTAGTAATTAGTATGCGCTGTGTGAGATTTTAAAATATTAATATATTTCCCTGCTATCAAGATCGTACCCGTTAGCACTCGTAAGATTAATATAATAAATTAGTAAAAGAACAAGAATTTATTTATCTTAACAAAAATATCAATTGCACAATAGCCGAATAACTTTGCGAGAATAATCCACAAACACCGAGCAAGGTTAAGAGTAACAGAATTATCTCAAAAATTAAATTAATAACTTCTGCTCAGCCAT
>CAYHEN010000007.1:0-23273 GCA_964355745.1 Candidatus Woesearchaeota archaeon | reverse complement strand
TGTCTCGTCTCCCATTTCCCCCGTTAATTAGTTTATTTCTCTCGTTAATAACTTCTGCTCAGCCATTGTCTCGTCTCCCATTTCCCCCGTTAATTAGTTTATTTCTCTCGTTAATAACTTCGCCCGATATAGACCCAATAATCTGCTTGTTCTCCGGAGATAATGCACTTCTTGCCTTTTATTGGCGGCTGGTTTATTGGCATGTTGAGAGTTTTAACTCCTGCTAATTTTTCCTTTAGAATGTCTTCAACCTTAACAGAACTTTTTAATGGAACAAGGACTAATTTTTGCTCTTTGACTTTCTTTTTGGCATCTTCAAAAGTTTCTGCTTTGCTTAAATTATCCTTCAGAAGTTTTTCAGCTTTTTTAAACAAATTATTTTGTATATCTTCTAATAGCTTATCAATTTCTTTTTTAACATCTTTAACCTTGACCGATTCTTTTTTTCCATTATCTCTTCTCACAATTATAACTTCTTTTTTCTTTAAATCCTTTGGACCTATTTCTAATCTTAGAGGAATTCCTTTTAATTCCCATTCGTTGAATTTGTAGCCAGGAGTTACTTCTAATCTATCATCTAAAATTGGCTCATATTTTGAAAGTGCCTTGAAAATTTCTTTTGCTTTTTTTAAAACTTCTTTGTCTTTTTCAAATCTTACAGGAACTATCACAATTTTATTTGGAGCAACTTTTGGAGGAAGAACAAGTCCTTTGTTATCTGAATGAAGAGCAATCATTACTCCAAGCATTCTTGTTGATATGGCGAAAGTATTTTGCCACACATATTCTTCTTTTCCATCTTTATTCAAGAATTTTATATTATATGCTTTTGCAAAATTTTGCCCGTCGTGGTGAAAGTCTGGTCCCTGAATTGCTTTCCCGTTTGGAAGATAGCTTTCTATTGTTATGGTGTATTCTGCTCCTGCAAATTTTTCTTTGTCTGTCTTCTTTCCTATCAATCCCGGAACAGCTAAAAATTTTTCAAGAATTTCTTTGTACATATTTATTATCTGCATTGCTTCTGCTTCTGCTTCTTTTTTTGTTGCAAAGACAGTGTGTCCTTCATTGAAGATGAATTCTCTTGTTCTGAAAAAAGGAATAGGATGCTTGAATTCCCACCTCACAACATTGCTCCATTGATTGTATCTCAATGGCAAATGTCTCCAGCTTCTAATCCATTTTGAAAAAGAATCGTACATTATTGCCTCGCTTGTAGGGCGAATAGCAAGTCTTTCTGATAATTTTGTATTTCCTGCATGAGTAACCCATGCTACTTCAGGAGAAAATCCTTTCACATGCTCCTGTTCTTTTGAAAGCAAATGCTCTGGAATAAATAAGGGAAAATTTACATTTTTAATTCCCATTTTTTTTAATCTTTTATCGACTTCATCTCTTATTTTTTCCCATATTTGCCATGCAACTGGCTTAAAGACGATGCAACCAGATACAGAAGTGTAGTCAGCGAGTTCTGCTTTCTGAACTAGCTCTGTGTACCATTCTGAAAAATTTTCTTCTTTTTTTATTGTAAGACCCTCTTCAGATTTTTTCATGAATTTATAAATTAAATCCTGTTTAAATATTATATCAAATTTTTTCCATATACTTTTTGCGAGATATCATTTACAGTAGTTTTTAAGTAATCTGATTCAAGAGCAAATCCAATGTTTTCACTTCCTCCTATCTTGAAATTATTTATTCCTACTACTTTCCCGTTAGTTCCGATTAATGGGCCTCCTGAGCTTCCTGGATTAAGGGCAGTATCTGTTTGAATATATGCTTGTATGCCATTTGCTCCCTCTCTATCGACTCCAGAAACTATTCCTTCTGAAACAGAAAATTGCAAACCAAGAGGATTTCCTATTGCGATAACTTTCTCTCCAATTTGTACATTGCCTGAATTTTCCAACTGCAACGGATTGTAGCTCGTGTCGCTTATTTTTAGTAGAATTATATCCATAACATCATTTTGCCCGACCTTTGAGACTTGATGTAATTTTCCATCATATGTGGTTATGCCTGCTGCTTTTGCTCCTTCCATTACATGAGCGTTTGTTACAACATAACCATTATCAGCAATTATGAATCCACTTCCCTGTGAGATGTCTGTTCTTATTGTAACGACAGATTTTATTGAATCTTCTATTATAGAAGAAAAATCAGCGCTCGCAGAAAACTTTAAATTTGTTATTTCTTCGTCTATAGAACCTATTTGCGAACCTAAATTTTTTAATTGACTCTCTGTTTTTAGGATGCTTTCTGTCAATTCGTTTAGTTTTGTTTGGGTATCTGTTTGAAGAGAGGTTATTTCCCTATTTAACTCTGCATCAGAAGCAGTTTGCTTTATAAATATTAAATAGGTAAAGATACTGCTGGTAATCATAAATAGAATTACTAATGAGCTTAAACTTCCGATAATTATCTTGTGGTGCCTCTTTAATGCCATGTTAGAATAAAAATCTCAATATATAAAAACCTAACTTTTCTCTATTTTTTATGTCCTCGCTTCACTGTGACCAGCGGCCTCGCTAAATGTTGAGGCTATACGCGAATCACTCGGGATGAAACACTCCCCTGAAGTTGGGATTTTCATAGGGCCTGTGGTGTAACGGACAGCACAACCGGCTTCGGTGATGAAGCTTGCGAATAAGAACCGAGGTTCCTAATACCTCCTATCAATATGCGAGCAGACTTCGGAGATACCGGTTAATCGGGGTTCGAATCCTCGCGGGCTCATAGCCCGCCCACCCAAGGAAATTTATCACCTCTTTTTTAATATAATAATTGTTAAAAAGTGAAAGTTATACTGGGAGTTATGAATTATCTTAAAGAAATTCTGGTTATTACCCTTTCATCATTGATAGGAGCATCAATTTCTGCAATTATTACTATACTCGCTGGTAGAAGGGATAGCAAATGTTACGGGAATTTACTTTATAGAGCTCGATTTTGGGGATTGATTTTTCTAGAATTAGTAGCCTCTTTGTTACTCGTCTTTGGTATTTTCAAGGATTAATCTATTTCAACAATCTTTCTAAAATCTCTCTTGTAGTTTTGAAATCTGCTCTTTTGTTTGTCTTCTGCATAACTTTACCAATAAGAAAATTCAAAGATTCTTTTATTCCTGACTTGTAATCTCCAACAGCATTTGTGTTTTCTTGCAAAACACGCCTGCAAATTTCTTCCAATTCAGCTAAAGAAGAAATCTTAGATTGCTTTTCTGCTTCTTTTAATGGAGAAAAAGATTTTGGAATAAACTTGTTCAGAATTTCTTTTGCCTTCAATTCTGTTATTTTTTTATTTTCAACTAACTTCAGAAGCTCAATAAAATGTTCTTCTTTGATGTCAACTTCATCTAATTCTTTTTTTGCATAATTCAATACCCGAAGAAGCTCTATCGTTACCCAAGGCACGACGAGTTTTGGATTTACCTTATTTACAATGTTCTCAAAAAATTCTGCAATCTCTAGTTTTTTTGTAAGAACTTCTGCAGACTTTTTTTCTATGTTATATTTCTTGATTAATTTCTTTAATTTTTCCTGCGGAGTTTCAGGAAGAGAAGAATTTAATTTTTCTATTCTTGATTTTTCAAAGACTATTGCTGGCAAGTCTGGTTCTGTTATAAACCTGTAATCTTCTGCTTGCTCTTTGGTACGCATTTTTATTGTTATTCCCTTATTTTCGTCAAACATTTTTGTTTCTTGCATAGCTACAATTTCTCCATTGCTTTGCCTTTCAATTTCATAGTCAATAGCTTTTTGGATATTTCTCAAAGAATTTATGTTTTTTATCTCAACTCTTTCCCCTTTTAATTCTGGGAGAGAAATATTTACATCTGCTTTTATTCCTGCATTTTTGTCAAAGGCTTTTATGTAAGAGAGAGTCATTACTAATTGCTTTAGCCAGTCAAGAACTTCCTGCGATGAAGAAAAGTCTGGTTGAGTCACAATTTCTATTAGAGGCAAACCACTTCTGTTGTAATCTATTTCCCCTGTCTTAGGATTCCATGCAGCAGGATCTTCTTCGAGATGCGCTTCTTTTATTCTTATCCCTAAAAATTCTCCTCTTTCTCCAATAGGAGTTGCATGTGCCCCTGAAATTGTATTCTGGTATCCCTTTGGCAAATCAGCCCAATCATAATGTTTTCTCTGCCAGATTAGCTTATGATTTATCTTGCAGTTTAAAATAAGTGCAATTTCAATTGCTTTGTCTATTGCAACTTTATTAGGAAGCATTGGCTTGGCTCCAGGCTGAGCTGTGCATATTGGACAAATGTTTGTATTTGGTTTTGCAAACTTCAAACCATGAATTGTTTTGCAAGTGCAGAATAATTTTTCATCTGTAAGAATATACCCATGGATTTCTAAACCGATTTTTGGCATTTTCAGTCTAAATTATCCTCCTTTATTAGTTTATCAATTTTTTCTTTGATTTTGAGATAAAAAGATTTTATATCTTTTACATCTTCAGGAGTTATAACTCTCCCGTAATATTTGGAACCATTCCTTATATATCTAAATCTATCAAATTTTTCAATGCTTGCTATATCAAATCCCCTTTTTTGAAGGTAAGAGATTGAAGCCTCATGCGAATATGATTTAAAACCATCTAATGAGAGAAGAGAATTACAAAAATCTTGCAATGAATCGTAAATATTCTCAAATATTGTTTTTGGTTTTTTGTTTATATCTTCATTCCAATTCTCCTTTATCCTGATTTTTATATCGTTTATCAATGATTTTGCCAAAATTATATTTTTAGATACCTTCCTGACTTCATTATTATTCAAATAGTATTCAAAATTTTCCATTTTATTTCTTGTTTATCGCCCCATAAATAATAACACCATTTATAAAATTTATATAAAATTCTTCTGACATTTCTTTATATCTTAAAACTAAAAGATGAATTTTTCTTTTTAATATCCTTTCAAATTTTTCTAAACTTATATTAGAATATTTTTCTTTTGATATAATCACCATATCTATATCACTATTTTCTATATCTTCTCCTCTAGAATAACTCCCGATTATACTAACAGATTCTGGATTAAATTTTTTGACTATAACATCCAATATGCCAGATTCATAAATTTGATTTAAATTAAATACCCTTTTCTCTATATTAAAAAAGGGGTTATCTTTATTTCCAGATATTTCTTTAAGATATTTTTTCTTTTCCTGTATAATTAATCCTTTTTTCTCTAATACTTTCAGCGTATTTAGAACAGTATTTGGATGAAGTTTTGTCTGCCTTGCTAATTCCAGCAGATGAAATTTGGTTGTTGGATTCTCAAAAATAGTTTTCAATATTTTTTGCTCATTTAAATCATACATTTTAATGTATAGTTATACATTTATTTATATAAATATACAATTTATTGTATATAAATGTTTCTGTTAGAATATATCTGTGGATTTCTAAACCAATTTTGGGCATGGGAAAGGAAAGGAAGAGGGGCTTCATCAATACTTCCTTCTTCTCTTGATTCCCTTGTTTCAATAATTGAAGAGAAAAGCGAGTTTTCTGAAGTTGATGTTAATAGTTTGAAAATAGGAGATATTGTTCTTATTGGACAAGGATGCAAACAGCAGTATTCTATCGGAATAGTTGGACTTCCAAAAGACAGCAATAATAAAATCTATATTTATACAAATTTGAAGAGTATGATTTAAGTTAAAAGATAGTTTTTTATAGATTTCCTATCTCTTTTTTAGATGAGTGAGAAAACAAATGCAGTTCCTGGCGATTATGTTGAAATACATTTAACAAAATTAATCTATGAAGGTGTGCTTTTAGAAGTGCCTGAAGATGAAAAACGAATTGTGCTTTTGAAACTGGATTCTGGTTATAACATAGGATTTAACAAAAAGGATATTTTGAAGATTGTTGTTTTAAAGAAAGAGAAAGAAAAGAAGCCAGTAGGATTTGAAATAAAGCAGAACCCAGAGAGAAAAAACATTGCTGTTGTTATTACAGGCGGAACAATTGCTGCTCGTTTAAACCCAAAAAAAGGGGGGGTTGATTGGCTGACTTCACCAGAAGATTTGTTCAAATTCTATCCAGAATTGTTTGAAAAAGTTAATGTTTCGCGAGTTGAAATTCCTTTCATGAAAGCGAGCGAGGATATGGATTTCAAGGACTGGCAAAAAATCGCAAAAGTTGTTGTGAATCTTCTGAATGATACAAGCATACAGGGCGTAATAATCACACATGGAACTGATTTTTTGCATTACACTTCTGCTGCACTGAGTTTTTTTATAAAAAATTTAAACAAACCTGTTGTTCTTACTTACTCTCAGAGAAGCATTGACAGGGCGAGCTCAGATGCGAACTTAAATTTACAATGTGCTGCATTAGTGGCTATTTCTGATATTGCAGAAGTTTCTCTTGTAGGACACGCTTCTTCTAATGATGATTATTGTTTTGCAATTAAGGGATGTAATGTTCTTAAGCTAAATACTTCTAAAAGAGATACATTTAGACCTATAAATGATTTGCCTATGGCTAAAATTTATCCAGACAGAATTGAAAAAATTTCGGATTACAGAATTAGAAATAAAAATAAAGCGAAATTAGATGCAGATTTTGAGGAGAAAGTCGCTTTATTAAAAGTTTACCCCGGACAAGACCCTAGTATTTTAGATTATTATTTAAAAAATAAATATAAGGGGATTATATTAGAGATGTCTGGACTTGGACATGCTCCTACTATGAGAGCAAGAAAAGGTTGGACAAAAAAGCTTAAGGAAGTTCAAGAAAAAGGTTTAATTGTCTGTGCAGTTTCACAATGTATTTATGGCAGAGTTGATCCTTTAGTATATAGTAATGGTCGTGAGTTGCTTAAAACAGGCATTATCTATTTAGAAGAGATGTTATCAAATACTGCTTTAATTAAATTGGGCTGGATACTTGGACATAAAGAATGGGCAAAAAATAAAGAAAAAATAAAAGAGATAATGTTAAAAGATTTCTGTGGTGAAATAAATAAAAGAATTCTTTCTGAGACTTTTCTTTATTAGATTTATTTTAACTTCCTCAATTTTCTTACTAGCATTCCTTTTAGAGAATCCTCTATAGATTTGTAATTTAAAATCTTCTTTATCAAATTTTTTCTTTTATCAAAATGGAATCTAAAGATATCTTTATCCTCTAAAATTATAAAATCTTTCAAACGTGTAATTATTAGCCGGGGAGGACAAGTGGAAGTTTCATTACACAAAGATGATTTAATCTCTATTTGTTCTAATAATTTTTTAGAAAAAAATAATTGTTCTTTATCATTACTTCCTATTTGTATTTCTCTATCAGATTTTCCTACATAAGCTTCCCCACAAAAATAACCTCTTAGATAAGCCATAGATTCTTCTTTACTCATTTTCTTATCTTTAACCGTCTTTATTAGATTGAAGAGAAATTTTCTAAATAAAACACTATTATAGTGGATATTTAATGACCCATATTTTATGATATTCGCTCTTGATTTTCCTGTAGACCTTCCAACATAACTTATTTTGATTTCTTTGTTTATAGGAATTTTTACTTGATTACTCCAAAATTCTATGGCATTATTACTAATTTCTTTTTTTGACATCTTTAGAAGATAGGGTAATTTATTATTAAAAATAATTCTATAGTTAAGATTTTCTGTTTTAATCTTAAAATAATCTAAGAAACTAATAAATAATCTAATTAACGAAGGTTCAGAATTTACCACTTCTACAGATTTATATTTAGTTTTTGATCCTTCTGCATCAAAAAAACCGAGTGCTGATAGAAACTTCTCATTTAAAATTATTTTTTTAGGAAAAAACATATAATGTTTCCTGTATCCTTTATTATAATGTTCTTTTTTATAATAAATAAGAATTTTATTTTGTGGGACTTTTTTTATTAGGTTTTTTGTCTTTAATATCCAAGAATCAGAATATCTGACTTTTTTGTTTATTTCTTTACCTTTAATTCTTTTTACTTCCCCTTTCTTTTCTAGTTTTTTTAGAATTTTTCTTATTGCCCTATCAGTTAAATCTGCTCTTTTATATATCTCATTAGTTGTCATCTTTCCTTTAGAAAGAATAAATTTTATTTTTTCTTCCCCCTTTACAAAATTGCTGATATCTTTTCCTTCTTTGAGAAATCTAATTTCCATCTTTTTAGCTATATCTTGTGTATGGATAATCATATACTTTAGTACCATATAAACTATTTAAATCTTTCTATCTTATTAGGGCATGAGGAATGGAAGAAAAACAAAAAATTAATTAAAGAAAAAATGCTTGAGAATATATCTGGAGAGTTAAACAATAGATTAGAACAATAATAAAATTATTGTTGCGATATTTTATAAATAAAAAATCGGAAGAATGAAAATAAAAAAGAGTTATATAACAATAGGAATTGTTTTATTGTTAATACTAATTGGCTGGATTTTTGTGAGATTTGTTGTCGGAGGTAGTGAAGATAATTGGATAAAAGATGAAAAAGGAATTTATGTAAAGCATGGAAACCCACAAGAAACTCCTGGTTATGTTTTATGGCAAAAGGCTGCAATAGCCTGCGCTTCTGATAAATTCGCGAACTTTACAGAGGAAAAGAATTCCCAATGTTTAGGTATTTGCGGAAATTATGCTGTCGATATTGTTCATGTTCCAAGAACAGAGGAAGATAATCTTGTTGAAAATCAATGTGAAGATTATGGAAAAGGAATTGTTAATCATTTTATTGAATTAGACAAAAATGGGGGGATTGTACGGGTAGTATAATGTCTCTAATTGTAACTAAACAGGGGTTACAAATAAGAGGATTTAAAAGGAAAAAGAGACTGATAGTTCTATGTCAAATCCAACAGTTTTAGTTAAAAGCGAGAGAAAAGGTTCAAATCCTGGTGGTTTTTGTACTTTTGACGATGGAAAAAACAGATTTGATGGATATTTTAAATATTGTGTTGGTTCAAAAATTCCTAAGGGATACTCTGCTTTAAAATCAGAACATCAGCCCATTTATGAAGCGATAACTTTTGAACTTGCAAGGAGATTAGGTTTAAAAACTCCTATTTTTTTTGTTTTGTTAAATGGTAATCGTGATATAAAATTTGAAGACCCAAATAATTTCTCTTCTCACAATCATTTAGGAAGACATTCTTACTTTTTTTCTAAAAAAATATATGAACCTACTGTATCTGGTTTGGATGAAATAGGAAACCGGATCATCGAAAGAGAAAGAGTTTATTTAGATAGTTTAATGATTTCAGATATCCTTGGAAGAAGGCAAAATTATATGGTTCTTTCCAAAAATCACGGATTTGAGATTTTTTATCTTGATTTGGGGTGCAGTTTTGTACATGCTACAGGGGGTTTTATTCGATTATTAAATGATTTAAAAAAATATTCAGGAAGTTGTTCGAAAAAAAGAGATAGGTGTAGTCTTAAAGATAAAACTATTATCGGAGCAGATGATAGTTTACTAATTAATTTAGAAGAATTAATTTACTCTTTCGAAGGATTGACTGTTCCAACACTTAATCCTTTTTCAAGAGCCCATCTATCAGATTTAATTTCTCGTGAGGAAATAGCAGAAATAGATAATTATGTTGTTCATGGAATATGCAAAAGTCTTCATGAATATAAAGAAAATAGTCTTTTAGTTTAATCTGATAAATTTAATAAACTCTTTCTTGCTTCCTATTTCATGGCAGAAGAATTTGGGAAAATAGATTATCAGGAATTAGGATTTAAGGCAGGGCTGGAGATACACCAGCAGTTAAATACAAAAAAATTATTCTGCAATTGCCCATCTTTTCTCAGGCAAGATGAGCCTGATTTTGTTGTCAAAAGAAAATTGCATGTTGTTGCAGGAGAAAGCGGAGAAATTGATGTTGCTGCTAAACATGAAGCTGAAAAAGAAAAAACTTTTGTGTATGAGGGATATGATACTACCTGTTTGGTGGAATTGGACGAAACGCCCCCTTATGAAATAAATGAAGATGCATTGAAAATTGCCTTGCAGATTGCAATTTTTCTTAACGCAAAAATTTTTCCCATAACTCAAATAATGAGAAAGACTGTTGTTGATGGAAGCAACACTTCTGGTTTTCAGAGAAGCGTCTTGATTGCAAGAGACGGATGGATTGTGACTAAATCAGGAAGAGTTGAGATAGAAAGCATCTGCCTTGAAGAAGATGCAGCGAGAATTATAGAAAGAAAAGAAGAATCAAATGTTTTCAGGCTTGACAGATTAGGAATCCCTCTAATTGAGATTGCGACTAGCCCTGACATGAAAAGTGCAGAACATGTGAAGGAGATTGCGATGTATATCGGAAAAGTTTTGAGAAGTTGCAAGGTGAAAAGAGGAATTGGAACAATAAGACAGGATATTAACCTTTCAATAAGAAAAGGAAATAGAGTCGAGATTAAGGGATTTCAAGAACCTTCGATGATGACAAAAACAATTGACAGCGAAATTAACAGACAATTGCTTTTGTTGAGAACAGGGAAATATATTCAGAAAGAAGTAAGAAATGCTCTTCCAAATGGTAACACTGAGTTTCTAAGACCTTTACCAGGAGCAGCGAGAATGTATCCTGAGACAGATTTGCCTTTGTTAAAAATTTCCAGAGATTTAATAAATGAAGTGAAGAAAAATCTTCCGCAATTGAGAGAAGATGTTGAAAAAGAGTTTGAGAAAATAGGTTTGAATAACGAAATGATTCGGTTATTGTTTAAGCAAAATAAAATTGAAGAATTCAAAGAATTATTGAATATATTAAATGAACCAAGTTTAATTGCAAAAATTCTATTGGTGTATCCAAAAGAAATTGCGAGGCATGAAAAGAAAATAACCAAAAAAATAGGAGAAGTATTAAGCAAAGATATTATTACTTTTGTTGTTGAAAAGTTAAGAGATAAAAAAATTTCTAAAGAACATATCAAATCTGTCTTGGAAAAAATTGTAAGAGGAGAAGAAGTAGAAAAGGCAATTGCATTCAAAAAACAAGATATGGGCAATGTTGAAGAAAAGATTATGAAAATAATTAAATCAAAACCTGGACTTTCTGAGAATGCTTATATGGGATTGGTTATGAAAGAATTGACAGGGATAAATGCAAGAGAAGCGATGGAGATAATTCGGAAGTTTATAAAGTAAAAAATATTTGGTTTTTCAATTAATCTAAAACCCATTAACTTCTTTTTCAAGGTCTTTTAATGAATACTCAAAATTATTTTCAACATTTTCTAATAACTGTCCTAATGTTTGCTTGCATTTATTTTCATAATACTTGCAGCATCCTCCTGTTTTTCCTATTGGATCATAATCCTGTGATCTGCATCTGTTTATATCGCAACCAATGTCATAAAAACACAACATAGATAATGGAACAAAGCCTTCTTCAGCAGAGGCTTTCTCTATTAACTTCCCAATAAACGTTCTTATTTTTTCAGTATTCATCTTTATATAAATATCAAACACAAAAGAATTTAAATATTATATCTTTAATTAATAAGTAAGCATGGTAAGTTTAAAAGAAATAAATGAAAATCGTATTTTGATTGAAGAAATCTTTAAGAGAAAGACTAAAAATGTTGAAATAGCTGGCTGGGTTAAGAACATAAGGGCTCTCGGAAAAATAAAATTTCTTGTTGTGAGAGATTCAACTTCTGAAATACAGATAACTGCTTCTGAAGGAAAAACAGACCAAAAGATTTTGGAAAAAATGGACAAAATTTCAAGAGAATCTGTGATTTATGTTAAAGGAGAAATTAAAGAGAGTAAACAGGCGCCAGGAGGAAAAGAGATTTTTCCAGAAGAAATAACAATTCTCAGTAAAGCAGAGGAATTGCCTATTGATATTTCTGAATTATCAAAAACAGAATTGCCTAAGAGGTTGGATTTTAGATTTTTGGATTTTCACAGAAAAAGAACTCAAGCAATATTCAAAATACAGAATGAAATTTCGAATGCGTTTAGAGAGCATTTTTACAAGAAGGGATTTTTGGAGATGCAGCCGCCTTGTGTTATAACTGGTGCAAGTGAAGGAGGAACAGAACTTTTTCCTGTTCAGTATTTTGAAAAGAAGGCATATCTTGCCCAAAGCCCACAATTGTACAAACAGATGATTGCATGTTCAATAGAAAAAACTTTTATGATAACTCCTGTCTGGAGAGCAGAGAAACATAACACTCCAAGACACATCAATGAAATAAGGCAGATGGATATAGAAGTCGCATTCAAGGACCAAATGGGAATTATGAAAGAACTGGAAGAAGTTGTTAAGTATATTGTCAAAAAAATTTTAGAGAATTGCAAAGAGGAATTGAAGATATTAAATGTTAAAGATTTGAAAATTCCAAAAGGGGTTTATTTAAGTTATGAAGAAGCAATAAAGAAAATCAGAGGAAAAATTGGAGAAGATTTTACACCAGAACAAGAGAGAAAATTATGCGCAATGTACAAAGGAGATATTGTTTTCACACACTCATGGCCTTCATCAATAAAACCTTTTTACATTATGCCTAAAGGCGAAAAAGCCAATTCAAAATATAGTGAAGGTTTTGATGCGCTTTATTTCGGAGTTGAGATTTCTTCTGGAGGGCAGAGAATTCACATTCCTGAATTGCTTATTGAAAGACTAAAAGCAAAAGGACTAAATCCAAAAAATTTCAAAGATTATGTTGACTCATTTAGATATGGAGCTCCCCCTCATGCTGGCTGGAGCATTGGCTTAGAAAGGCTGACACAAATGATTTGCGGATTGGATAATATAAAGGAAGCAACAATGTTTCCTCGAGATAGAGATAGGTTGACGCCGTAAAATATAGAAATCTTTAAATACTACTTAATACTACTTAGTATTACCATGGAAAACGTAAGTTTGAAACTAGAAAAGAATTTTTTAAGTGCAATCGAAAAAGTCATGAAGAGACATAATTATATGACTAAAACAGAATTTATTAGGGAATCAATCCGAGATAAGATAAGAAAATTGGAAGAAAAGGAGATACTTAAAGATAAAGATATAATGAATCAGATTATTCATAGTGAGAAAAATATTAAGAAAGGAAAGATAAGGGAGTTAAAATATTAGTATATTTTATGAGTTCCTACAGCTTCAATAATTATCGCCTTTTTTGTTTCGTCTATCAAATAAATAAGCCTTATATTTGAACCTAACCAGCATGCAAATTTGCCTGCTAATTTTCCATGCAATTGATGAGCTCCATTTGCTTTGTAAGGATTTTCTCTTAATCTATCTAATTTATCTTTAATGTCTTTTCTTGAAATAATATATTCCTTTAGTCTTTTTTCGGTTTTTGAATTTGCAGTAAATAAGGAATACATAATATTTGTAATATTATATTCCTTAAATTTTTTTATATTCTATATATCCGTAAAGATTAAATATAAATGAATCTTTTTATTAAAATGGCTACAGAAGAAACACTTAAGATTTTTTCTAAAGATTGTAATGAGATTTATTGTTCTTTTAAGGAATTTTTTAGACGTAAATCTGAAAAACATCCTCTTGCGAATATAGATTGTTTTGGATGTCAAGGAAACAGAGATTGTGAAGCGAGAAGAGCTGTTAGTCAAATTGAAGATCGTGTACTTTTTCAATTTAAGGAGTTAGAAATGTTTAAATTATTTGAAAGCAAAAATCAAGGAAGAGATATCGGCTGGAATGAAGCAGTGCAAAGATGGGTTGAAGGGGGATATGCTGTCCGTTTCTCTAAATTATATGATGAAGAAGGGATAAGAGACCCGCTTTATGTTTTTTCTTCTCAACCTGTTTAATTAACTTTTTATATTCATTTCTCTATTTTTTAATATGAAAATTCTTGCAATTGGAGACCCACACGGAGATTTGGGGAAGATAAAGAAAATTCCAGTTAAGAATGTTGATTTAATCTTATTGACTGGAGATTTAGGAAAGGCTGATTTAGCGAGACAAAGATTTTTTGAAAATAGTGAGAGAAAACAGAAAGGATTACCTAAACTTAAAGATAATGTCCAATATATAAAAAAATCCCATATGGAAATTCATAATTCTACAATCAGTTTATTAAAATACCTATCAAGAGATGTTCCTATTTATTTAATAGAGGGTAATGTTGGAATTGCTTCAATTTCTCAGGTTAAAGAGGATGAAAAGAAAGGGGTTAAAATTCCTTATACTTTAAAAATGATTAATTCTATGCCAAATGTTTATCTGGTTAAAAATAAATTAAGGATTATAAATAATCTTAGAATTGGTTTTTTGGAATATTTTACAGATACTTCATGGGTTAAAGAATTCAAACCCAAAGATTATGACAAGTCAATGAAAAAAGCAAAGAAACAAACAGACAAAGCAAAGGGAATATTACAACGTTTTGGTAAAATAGATATTCTTGTTTGTCATCAGCCACCTTATGGAATTTTAGATAAAGTTAATTTTCCTGGAGCCCCTAAACATTATCAAGGCAAACATGCAGGGAGCAAGGCAATTTTAGATTATATTAAAAAATATCAACCAAGATATGTTTTCTGTGGTCATATTCATGAAGGAGAGGGAAAAGCAAAAATAGAA
Organism: Candidatus Woesearchaeota archaeon; assembly: GCA_964355745.1. Classification (GTDB taxonomy): domain Archaea; phylum Nanobdellota; class Nanobdellia; order Pacearchaeales; family GW2011-AR1; genus RBG-13-33-26. The sequence goes on along the minus strand of CAYHEN010000007.1, from coordinate 8,713 downwards.
AAAGCAGAAGTTTATAATCTTGGAGTTGCAGGACATAAAATAATTAATCTTGAATAATCTTATAAATATGAATTCTCTTGAATTATCATGGATTTTCTATTCCACAAATTGTCTGAAAAAGAAAAAGAAGAGATAAGAAAACAAGTGAATACTATCTTGGAATCTTTTTCTGTTAAACTTTCGAAAGTAGGAGGAAAGGTAGAAGAGAATTTAATCGAGAGAAAAGAATTTGAAAGAAGAGAAGGCTTGCAGAGAGATAGCAGTTTTTCTAAGGAAATAATGTTCAAGAATGCTCCTGAAAAAAATAAAGATTTTATTGTGGCAGAGAGGAGAAAGTGGTAACAACTATTGAAAAACTCAAATCATATTTGAATGAAATTAAAAAAAATGACAAGAAAGGAAAAAAGATAAATGCATTTCTTCATCTGAATTCTCATGCTTTGGAAGAAGCCAAGAGAATTGATGCAAAAACAAAAAAAGGAAAACTTGCAGGAAAGATTATTGCCCTTAAATCAAATATAAACTGCCTTGGAATGGTTGCAAATTGTGGAAGCAAAACTCTTGAAGATTATGAAAGTACTTATGACGCATCTGTCATTAGTAGGATAAAAGAGGAAGATGGTTTGATTATTGGAATGACGAATATGGATGAATTCGCGTGTGGATGGAGTGGGGAGACAAGTGCTTTTGGCGCGACAAACAATCCTCGAGCATTGGGGTTTGTTGCAGGAGGAAGTTCTTCAGGAAGCTGTGCCTCTGTCTCTGCTGGATTTTGTGATATGGCCCTTGGTTCTGATACAGGAGGAAGTATCAGAGTTCCTGCTAGCCATTGCGGAGTTGTCGGAGTCAAGCCATCTTATGCAAGTGTTTCAAGGTATGGATTAATTGATATGTCTATGAGTTTAGACCAAATAGGTCCTATAGCGAAAAGCGTATCTGAATCGGCTTTGCTTTTTGAAGTTATTACTGGAAGAGACGAGAGAGACGCTATTAGTATAGGGAGCAAAATCAATCTGAAAGAAATAGAAAAAGTTCCAGCAAATATTAAAGTAGGAATTTTAGATTTGAAAATAAACAATTCAAGAATACAAAATTTAATTGATAAAAAAATTGAAGAAGCTGCAAGAAAGTATAAATGGAAAACAGAGAAAATAAAATTGGATTATATTGATTTTGCTGTTGCAACTTATTTTCCTATAGTATATGTGGAATTTTTTTCTGCGACAAGAAAATTTGACGGAAGAAGATATGGAAAAAGAATAGAAGAAGTTTGCGGAAGCGAAGTTTTGAGAAGAATAATTGGGGGAAGCGAAATTTCTAAAGCAGAGCATGCAGGAAGATATTATTATCTTGCATTAAAAGCCAAAAAATTAATTGAAGAAGAATTCAAGAAAGCATTCAAGAAATTTAACTGCATTATTTGCCCTACTGTTCCTCGACTTCCTCATAAAATAGGGGAAAAAATTTCCATATCAGAGATGTTTCAGTATGACGCCCTTACTTCCCCTATAAATCTTTCTGGTGATTGCGCGATAAGTATTCCTGTTGGGAATATAGAAGAAATTCCTGTAGGCATACAAATAATATGCGAGAAGTTTCAGGAACAAAAAATGTTTCAGATAGCGAGAGCAATTGAGAAATTAGGAGATTAAAATGAAATTAATAAGCGGGAATAAAAAATATTTCTTTGAATTTTTAGATTTTATAGGTGAAAGAGACAATGTTGCTGTTGTTTCTCATACTGATTTAGATGGAATTGCATCAGCAGTTCTTATCACTGAGATTTTAAAGCATAGAGGAATTGAGGCAAAATTGTTCAATTTTGTTAATTATGGGAGAGGAATGTTCAGCAGAATGATGAAAGAATTAAACCAAAAAAGAATAAATAAAGTTTATCTCTTAGATTTAAATGACAGCTCCGATTATGAAGATTTTGAAACGTTTAACAAAAAATTTGATGTATTTTTAGTAGACCATCATCCTTCTAATAATTCAGGAAAGAATATCATAAAAACAGAAACTTCTGATTGCACTGCCTTTACATTATATAGGATAGGAAGCGAGAGAGTTAATTTTGATAGATGGAAACCTTTAGTTTGCGCTACAATGATTTCTGAGATGTCTTATACCAAAGACCAAAATTTTAAATTCATCAGAAGAACTTATCCAAAAATAACAAAAAAGGATATCCATGATTCTGCTCCAGGAGAGCTATCTGCCTTGATTTCTTCTGGACTGATTTATTTTAAAGGAAAAGAGAAAACAGTTTATGATTTAATCTTGAACGATAAATTGGAAGAATTAAAGAAATACAAGGATTTAGTTGAGGATGAAATTCAGGAATACATAAAGAGATACCAAAAAGAAGCGGAATTTTTTCCGAAAAATGGTTTGTATTTTTATTATGGAAATCCAAGATTGGATATTTCTTCGATGGTTATGACTCTTTTGTCTATGAAGCAAAAAGACAAAACGTTCGTTTTTGTTTCTGATATTAAAAACGAGAAAGATTATGTAAAAATTTCTGCGAGAAATCAGAGTGGAAATGTCGATGTGAATACCTTGTTGAAGCAGGCTACGAAAGGTTTAAGAAATGCAACAGCAGGAGGGAATTTGAAAGCCAGTGGAGGCAAATTCATGAAGAAAGATTTGGAAGAGTTCAAGAAAAATATATTGGAACAATAACACCCGCCAACAGATAAATATTTAAATAACAACTTTTTATTTTATATAGAGGTTAAAAAAGAAATGGGAGAAAAGAGGGTAAATCCGAGAATTGTGTTTTTGCTAGTTTTGTTGATTGCTGTTGGAATTTTTCTTTTGTACTCTCGGCTGAGTTTTACAGGTTTTGTTACCAGTGAATATTTTAGCGGTTCTGTAACTCTTAATGATTTTTCAAATGCCAGTGTTTTTGAGAATACCAAGTTTGACGGAGTAGATGCAGTTGTTTTGGACAATTTGGCTCTTGAAGGGGTTTACACTGCTCCTCTTTTTGCATCTCCTAATGAAACAGAAGTGATATGGAGTAATTTTGCTCAGAATATTCTTTTGAATCCATCAATTTCTAGTGCTACTTTTTATTACAGGGCTTGTAATGATGTCAATTGCACAGGAGTTGATTTTATCCCAATAAACTTGAGTAGTAGTGTTGTTGGAAAGTATTTCCAGTATAAGGTAGTAATGCAAACATCTGGAAGTTCTCCAAAACTTTACGGGGTGAGCATTGATTATCGAACACATTTAAACTTACCTATTAGTATAGAAAGCCCGCAGAATATTACTTACAATAATGAAACAGTTTTGTTAAAGATTACTGCTAACAGTTCTGCTGTTTGGTTTTACAATGGAACAGATAATGAAACATATACATCAGAGATTAACAGAACATTTAGTCAGGGAAATTATCTTATGACTGCGTGGGTTAGGGATGCTTATCAGAATGTAAATTCTACCTCAGTAGCTTTTTCAGTATGGTTCCTTAATATTTACTATAGATTTGCTAATAATGCATGCAGTACAGTTAGTTTAGTGCTTCCACAAAAAACAGCAAATGATTATGCTACTCTTGCAGAGTGCCAGAGTAAGATAACCAGTTCAGACACAACTCTTCCTTTAACAACAGAAACAGTTGAGAATTGTGCTCCTATTTGGGAGTGTGACTGGGGAGAGTGTGTTGACGGAATACAAACAGAGGATTGTATAGATACAAGCACATGCACTACTGTTGCAGAGCCTCCTCCTGCGAGAACACAATCTTGTACTGGAGGAACTGTAACAACACAACCAGAAGTAATTGAAACAACACCCGCAACAACAACTACAGAAGAAACTCAGAAAAAGGGATTCTTGAGCATTGTTGGTAGTGTCGTAACAGCACCATTCACATTCGTGTTTGGCAATACAACAAGAATATTAATCTTCTTAGCAGCATTGCTTTTGGTTATTGGAGGATTCCTTGTATTCAAGTTTTCTTTGAAGACAAGATTAAAGGTATTGAAGTTCCTCAATTTAAGGAAGAAAAAGAATTCTGGAGAAAATTAGTTTAAGATAAGGGGGTTTTAGTTGAATTCTTAGTAGTAGATAATAAAAATCTTTAAAAATGGTTTTTGGTTTCTTTATTTATGAACTTGGGAGAAGTGGAAATTAAATGGTTGGGGCATTCTGGTTTTTTAATTAAAAATCATAAAGTAATTTATATAGACCCCTTTAATATAAAAGAAAATTCAGAGAAGGCAGATATTATTTTGATAACACACAGTCATTATGACCATTGCAGTGTTGCTGATATGAAAAATATAATAAAAGAGGGGACTAAAATTGTTCTGACTGCAGATTCCCAAAGTAAAATAACGCGTTCTGAAGTCCCTGTTGATATTAAAATTGTTGCACCAAATCAAGAGTTAATTTTAGGAGAGATTAAAATTTCTACGATTCCTGCTTATAATATTGATAAATCATTTCATCCAAAAGAAGAAGAATGGGTGGGATATATAATAAAGATGAATGATATCCTTATTTATCATGCCGGAGATACCGATTTAATACCAGAAATGCAGAAACTGACAGGATATAATCAACCAGACAAAAAATTTATCGCTCTTCTTCCTATAGGAGGCAGATTTACGATGAGTGCAGAAGAAGCTGCAGAAGCAGCAAAACTAATCAAACCCATGTTAGCAATACCTATGCATTATGGGGGAATTGTCGGAAGCAAAGAAGACGCAGAAGAATTTGTGAGATTATGTAAAGAAGAGGGGATTGATGCAAAGATTTTAGAAAAGGAGTAAGAATAATCCTATACGTTTCATAAACAAAATTTATAAATTCCTGAATGCTTATTGTAATATGCCTGGATTAAAAGAGAGGAAACCAAAAGAGCATAAAATTGACATTTTGTTTAAGACAAGAACAATAACTAATTTACCCGAAGTGATGAGAAAAATCAGGAGTGGTTATATAGCAGAAGTCCCTATTTATGAGAGAGCAACAGACAGATTATTGCTGAATAAAGGGAAATCTATCAGCGAAGACAGATTTGAGGAATTGAAAAGAAAGCTTTCTTTTGGCATCAGAGAAAACAGAAAATCTCCTTACTATACTCAGATAGAAAGAACAGAATTTGATGTTAATTAAAGTTTTTAAATGGATTAATTCTTTTTGTTTTATGATTGACAGGTTTGATAAAAGGAAAAGAGACGTTCTCTCAAAATTAGACAAATCGCATAAAGGTGAATGGGACGAGAAAATTGCAGAATTATGTGATAGCATTAATTCCTTTGATAGCTATTATACTACCTCTTCTTGTTCTGGGAGAATCGTTTTAATGATAGAGCAAGACAAAAAAGACAAAGGCTTGTTCCTCTCTGTTTATCACGATAAAATTTCATTTAAAAAATTAAAGGAAGATTTGAATGAAATCATCAAGCCACACCACCATTACCACAACCACCCCACCAAAGAAAAAGTTAATACAAAACTTAAACACCCAAATTTCCAAAATATAAAATTCAAACTCGAGCCTTGCATACTTCATATTGCTTGTAAAACTCTTGAAGATAGTCAGAAGATTTATGAGAAAGCAAAACTTGCTGGATGGAAAAAATCAGGAATTATAGGAATGAAGAGCGGATTTGTGGTTGAATTAAATGGAACAGACAGATTGGAGTTCCCAATAATCAATGCAAATAAAATTCTTGTTAGTGACGAATTTTTGGAAATTGTCGTTGAGGAATCGAACAAAAAGCTTGAAAAGAGCTGGATTAAGATAAAAAGACTGGAAAAATTGCTGAAATAAAATAATTCTGCAATATAAAAATATTTTTAAATAAGAAGTGCCTCATTTTCTTAATATTAATTTAAACGTCATGTAGAATAAATTAATATTTGTCGATGAGGCATCTCTTTTTCTTCACATTAAATACAAATGTGCGAAATATTTAAACTTTTCGTACATTTTCAATAACTCTGCTTAGCAGAGTTTGAGGCAGAAAAATCACAAAGTGATTTTCTACCAGATGCTATCTCGATAGCATAAAGATAGACGCAAAGGAGGAAATAAAAAAGATGGTACTAGATTTTGCAAGGGAAGCTATTGATAATGCAGGAACTCATAGCATTAACTTTGACGAATTGAAGGCTGGAAAAGCAAATATCAAAGTTGTTGGGGTTGGAGGTATGGGGTGTAATGCAGTAACTTGGCTTTTTAACAAAGGAATCAGTGGTGCTACTGTCTATGCAACTAACACAGATGCTCTTCATTTGAGTGTTTCTAAGTCTGATGAGAAAATACTTATCGGAAAAGAATTAACAAGAGGATTGGGAGCAGGTGGAAGGCCACAGACAGGAAGAGAGGCTGCAAAAGAAGCTTTGGCTGAACTGAAAAAAGCAGTAGGTGGAGCAGACATGGTTTTTGTCATTGCCGGAGAGGGTGGTGGAACAGGAACAGGAGCAGCTCCAGTAATTTCTCAGATTGCCAAGGAATCAGGGGCAGTTGTTATTGGTGTTGTTACAATGCCTTTTGAATCTGAAAGAGCAAGAATAGACAAGGCTGAATTCGGACTTCAAGAATTAAGAGAAGTTACTGATACAACTATTGTTCTTGATAATAACAGACTTGTTGATATTGCAGGACAATTGCCTATTGAACAGGCTTTTGCTGTTGCTAATGAACTTGTTAGCACAATGGTTAAGGGTATTGTTGAAACAATCACATTGCCAAGCTTAATTAACTTAGATTACGCAGATGTTTCTGCTATAATGAAAGACGGTGGTGTTGCTGTTATTGGAATTGGAGAAGCAGACACTCAAAACAAAGTTATGGAAGCTGTCCAGCAAGCACTTACACATCCTCTACTTGATGTGGATTATAAGGGAGCAACTGGAGCTTTGATTCATATAACTTGTGGTCCTGACTTGAAATTGGAAGAATTCGACTTAATAGGGAGAATCGTGTCTGAAAATCTCAGCCAAGAGGCACAAGTCATTATTGGAGCCAGAATTAGCAAAGAATTCACTGGAAAAGTAAGAGTTATTACAATAATGACTGGTGTTAAATCACCATATGTCTTAGGTAAGAGCCTTGAAGACAGTTCAACAAAAGGCCCTGTCAGCAGAGAAATCTCTGATTTAGGAATAGAGGTTTGGAGATAAAAAGAAACCTTACGGTTTCTTTTTTAAACTTCCCTTTTATGCACTGTTAAGCGATTTTTTAAACTGCCTCCGATGAAAATCGCGAGGCTTTTTATTTTTTAATTTAGATATAACCTAAAGAGAAATCCTCTAGAATTTTCTTTTTTTATTTTTTAATTAAATAAATCCCAAATTATATTCCAATCCATTTTTGCTAATCCCAGAATTAAGGCGATTATCAAACCACTAATCAGAGAACCAAATATTGTTTGCATAATCGAATCTAAATCTTTTTTTCTTAAGAGCATTCTGCAAACCCATATATCTAATACAATCATAATGAAGACTAAAATTACTAATGGAAAGAAAATCTCCTTTAATGCTGTCGCTACCATAAATAATCAATAAAATTAAACTTTAAAAAATAATCTAAGCTAATTCTGGCGGTGTTTTTTTATTATTTTATAATTTTTTATTATATTCTAACAAACCCATTATAAAACAAATAACAGCAAAGAACCCCGCTAACTCTACATAGATATAATATCTTTCAATTTCTATAGCACATCTAATAAGATTATATTCATTATATGCGTAGTCAAAATAATACGAATTAGATAATGCAGAAGTACTTGACAATGAAGAAGTATCATTAAATGAATTAGCAAAATTACCAAATGAGTCAGATACACAAGTATTATAACTCTTCGCAAATATACACCAAACAATAGACAAAATAAATATCCCTCCCAAAACAAACCATTGCTTTCTATTCATATTTTTTAATCCACTTTTTTTGGATTTTTCATCTTTTTGTTGTCGTAATAATTGAAATAAAGAATTCTGTCTAAATCTATCTTTGCTTTTCTTGTTCTTGGTTTTGAATATTCATATCCTATTGGAAACAAGGCTTCCACATTCCACTCTGCTGGAATTTTAAGTGTTCTTTTTATCTGTTCTTCTACGAAATATCCAATCCAGCAAGTTACCAGACCAGATTCTTCTATCTTTAATAAAAAGTTCTGAATTGCTGCTCCTGCCTGCTGTCTTGCCCAAATTTCTCCATTATTTCCATACTCATTTTTTGTTCTTGATGGATTGTTACACGCGACTACAACAAATTTTGCCTGACTGATAAATTGTTGCTGGCAGGCTTCTGCGATTTTTTCTATTTTTTCTTCATCATCAACCATAATAAACTTTAATGTGTAATTGTTCCCTGCCATTGGAGCATATCTTACTGCGTCAATGCACTCAATTATTGTTCTCCAGTTGGGTTTTTTATTGCTGAATTTTCTTACAGAATGACGATTTTGAATTGCCTTGTCTAATTCCATGAGAAATAAAGGAAATTTTAATTAATAAATATTGTGTTAAAAAGATTTATAAAATCTATTCGTGTTTTCCTCTTATGGCATCGTATCCACCCGGCCCTCAGAAAATGAAGATTGATTATAATATTGACAGGAAGACTTATGATGAGTTTGCTAAGTCTTGCAGCAGAAAAGGACTTGCTCCTCAGGTTGTTGTAGAAAAGTTAATGAAAAAGTTCGTTGAAGATCGGAAGAGCGTCGTGTAGGGAAAG
>CAYHEN010000006.1:23435-32846 GCA_964355745.1 Candidatus Woesearchaeota archaeon | reverse complement strand
ATAATTAGGATCACAACCCCATCCATTATATCCTCTCAATGCTGCATCCCATCCGGAATAAAGAATATTCTTGTTAGAGCATCCTTGGAAAGTTTTTCCATTTTTATAAGAATTATAACTCTCTTTGAGAATCTTTGCACCAACTTCAATGTTTAATTTTGGATTATCAATCAGTTCCTTTTTGCATTCTTCCACATCTGAAGGCAGTCCATAATTCCCGCAATGCATCAAATTTATTTGCATCAACCCCGTAGAACTTCCACTAAAAGCATTTGGCGTGCAGTCAGACTCCTGCATCATCAAAGAAAGCAAAAGAACAGGGTCAGGGATTCCATTGGCAGACGAAGATTCAACCATCCAGGTAGCATAATTCTGACAATTATCCCTGCAGTCACAAATTCTATTCACTACTTTATTTTTTTTCGCATAATCTACCGCGCTATAAATATTGCCTTCTGAATCAGATATTTCTGTTCCCAAAGGACGTCCATAAAAAGAATTTTCTTCTATCTGCGAGTTCATCTGTTCAATTAGTCCAAGTCCAACAAAAGAATTTCTTACTTTTGTAGTTGAAGAAAGAAAACTGAAAAGAGCCAATGCACAAACCAACAAGATACCTATTACAAGTATAGTTATAGGGATGTCCCCTCTACGATTGTTTGTAAAAAAATTGTGTTCGAAAAATTTCCTATTTTTATTTTTCTTATTTGCTATTTGATTATTTATCATTTTCTTTCAAAATATTATCAATAATCTCCTTATTTTTGTTATTTGCAATTTGATGTGCCAAAGAAGTTTTAACATTCAAAGAGACTGACTCTTTTGTTAAATCTGTTTTTATATCTCCTATTGCAATATTCTTAACTTTAGACATCAAAACAGAAAAAAAGATAAAAACAACCAAGGTTCCAATTATAATAAGAGTTGCAATAATCCATGTGATAGTTTCTCCAATCTGCGCTCTTTTGCCAATTTTTCTATAATTTAACATTTTTCTCTGTTTTTCTTACAACAGCCAAAATTTTAATTATATATTGATTATCCGCATTATCAAGAGAATAAAAACTGTCTCTGACACATTGAGGCAAGTTTCTTTGTTCCTTATCTTCCTGCAACCCACAGCTTGAAAGCCATTTGTTATCTCCTGCATTTATGCTCAAAACAGCATTGTCCATGTCTTCAAGTTTGTAAAAATCGATTTCTGTATAATACTGCTCGTCTTCCCATTCGCTAGATTTAAAGTTCAAATGGCAATCTTTCAAAAAATCCTCTCCTGATTTCTGAGTTGTTTGTGAATCGGAAATTAAATCTGTATTTATTCTCCCAGCATAAGAAATGCAGTCTGCAATTTGATTCATTAAAACACGCGCTTCTATTTCCCTGACATCATAAGGAGTTCCATAAAAAACATAAACCATTCCAAAAATTCCCCCTGCTACAAGAACAAGAATTGCAAACCAATAGATTGAAAGAATCTTGTCCCCGCGTTTATTTCTCATCAACATTTTATTTATACCCATTTATTTTTATTATGTAATTTTTATCTGGAGAAACATCAGGATAGACAGTAACATCTACCTTATTGAAAAAGGAATACTCATAACCCCCTTTAGCGCTTAATTTGACTTTTACTATATTTCCATTTATTTTTACTATGTCTTCTTTAGCAATGCCATTTTTTTCAGCTAACTTCATTGCATCTTCCATGTTTAATTTCATTTCCATAACTGGCTTGGAAGAATCAATTAAAAGAGCGATATTTTTTGCATAACTTTGCTCAAGCACAATAGCTCCGCTTCCTTGCTTTAACAAGAACAAAACAAGAATGCTCAGATAAACGAGATTTAATATAATAAAAATTACATTTTCAATAAGAATTGTCCCCTTACGATTTTTTGGGAGAAAAATTGTCAATCTTCCGACAGCTTTGCTGGAGTAAGTACTCTTTTGACCTCTATTACCTTTCCCTCTTTTCATTACAATAAAATTCTTTTCCAATTAATAAAATTATCTAATTAGCCTTGAGCAGTAATTTAAAGAGGAGATTAAGCTAATGTATTAACGCTTCCGCATTGAAGTTTATTATAATCTTCAGAATTCGCCTCTATGATTACAGGGGACAGATAAGCGTGTCCAGATTCTCCTTGCATTATTGTTCCAATCATATATCCTCCTCTTTGACCAAAAGGATTATAAACCGTTGAAACCACGAGCGCTATTCCCGAAGGCCCTCCAATTACAGGAAGAGGTAAGACAAGAAAGAGCAAAACTCCTTTTCCAACACCGATTAAAACATCTTGCCAAAATCCAACTTTACTAAATTCTCCCATCATTATGAGATGTTGCTTTTCAAGATCCATATATCCAAAGTTATAATTATTGGATTTAAGAGCTTCTGATATTAATTCCGAGTTTTGCAGCCCTAAAAAATAATCTAAGTAAGTTATATCTTTTCCAGACATATTAGTGTTTGCGAGATACTCATAAAAATCTTCTTTGTCTATTAAAAAATTTGAATAACTTTCTGGAATGCCTAAATTTGCTCTTGAAACTAAACTTGGATTAACAGCAAATAAATTACTCAAACTATCATCAAAAGCTATTTGAGAACAAATTGAACAATATAAATCGCTTGTAAATTTATCTCCGATATAATCTGCTTTTCCTTCTCCAAACATCCACCAGCAGTTTGCCCCCTCTTCTGCTAGAGCCTTATAAACTTCCTCCTTTGTCTTCACCTTTATAATTTCTGGAGAAGTCACTCTTTCGCAACCCCCGTCTTTTGAAAGACAAATATAACTCGTCTTGCAGTTAAGAGGGATTGTTTGTTGTAGCAAAAAGCCAGAACTTCTTGCAACAACAGAATTATGACATACTGCTTTATCACTAGTTTTTGTAGGATTAAGAAAAACCATGAAGATTAGAAGTACAATAAAGCTTACTATGAGTATAATGAATGTAACTATCAATGCAGGTATCTTTTCCCCTCCTTTCTTATTTTTCAAAAAAAATTTCATCATAATATTCCTATTCTTTTAAGCATGAAAATTATTCCTGTAAGTAATAATGCAAAAACTACAATCCATATCAAAGATTTTACCATAGTTCCAAGAGTCATTTTCTCGTTATTTCTATCTCACTATTTATTTTTCTTATCAAGAGAGCAGTTCCGCCTCTTTCTATTTTTATTTTATCAAATTTTTTTAAATTAGAAACAAGTGTACAAGAACCTTTATCATCACATTTGTTTACTTGTCTTTTTTTCCAATCGAAAATATTAGCACGAACGCTTTCGCATATGCAAACACAATTATTTCCTGTGCATAAATTCGGCTTTAATTCTCCTCCTACAAAACTAAAGATATACCATCCAGAAGGATTTGGAACAGGCTGTCCTTGCTCTTTTGGAGCTCCCGCATTGTTAATTCTAATTATTTCTGCTGCAAGTCCTCCTTGTTCGTCTTTCATACTATCTTCTGCATATTTTTTATTTTGGTTGCCTGTTATTGTAAAATAAAGTGCTACCAAAAGAGCAACTAAAGCGAGAATACAAATTACAGCAAGAACAAGACGCACCAATTCTTCAGGTAATAAACCCTCATCTCCCCGCTTATTCAAATTATTTTCCTCCTCATTTTATTAATGCGAAAAAAACTCCTGCCGGTTTTCCTACTGAAAGCCCCTTAAAAAAACTTATAATCTGTCCTCCAAAAAATACAGAAATTGCTACAATAACTGCAACAACAACAAACATTCCAAGAATTAGTTCTATTAATTCTTTTAATTCCATTATCCTCCTCTAAAAAGATTTTTAATCTGGGTTATGTATTCTATCCCTTTTCCTTTAAGCACAAAATTGGCTATCATTAATATTACAAGAAGCACTATTGAAATTATCAACCAAGGCAAAATATCTGTTATTGCTGACCCCTTTTTCTTCATAAATAAAAAATATGCAGGAGAATTAATAAACTTTCCTAAATATGGTTCTGTAAAGTTATCGATTGATAGGAAAAGCTTTTAAAGAGGGAAATAGGTTTCCTTTGTCATTCCCCCAAGGGGTATAGTTTCTTTTAAGTAGTAACAAATAGGAGAGTTTAAATAGTTCTTATTCTTTGACATCCTATGGGAAAGACATTAAGAAACTTCATTGCTTGTTCGATGATAGCAGGAAGCTTATTGGTTACTGGATGTGGAGATAGAATACAAAAGGCAGTTAATTCAATAGTAGATCAAGCCACAGGGGAACAAGGCTCTTATGACAAGGCATTGAAATTTGCACAAAATCCTAATTCTGTATCTGAAAATACCGTAAAGGAAAATACGAAACCTAGAGAGAATTTTGTAAAAGAAAAAGTTAAAGTAAGAGGGTTAGATTTTTATTTCTTTCAAGGAGATGAATTAAAATTTATAGGACTCTCTCCAAAAAATATAGAACGTTTTGATAAAAATCCAGGAATAATTTATACAAAAGGCCAAGGGAGAGAAAAATTAAGCGAAAAAGATCTAGGGTTATTACAATCATCAAAAATATTAAGCACAGGATCTGCACAATATATCCTCCCTCAAATAGAAGGGCATTCAAAAACAAAAAGATTACTTTTAGGATTTGTTGGATTCGAAACTTCAGAGGATATGAACAACTTTTTGGAGAAAAAAAGAGAAGAATTTACCTATCCAATATTTGTAGGAAAAGAGTTGATATCTTTTATAGCAGAACCAACAATAGGGGATATCACGAGTCTTAGTGAAAAACAAAAACTTGTTTATATTGATTCAATCTTTGATTATGCGAAAAGAACCGGAATGAAAGCAGTATTAGCCCCCTCCCAAGGCTTAAGTGATTTGTATTTAGGGATGTTTAAAAAGTATAGAGAAGATCAATACAAATTAAAATAAATCCCTACACCAAATTTCCCAATACAATTGCAGTTAAAATAAAGAGGGAGATTATTGCTACAAGAGCAGTTATAACATAAAGTCCAACTCCTCTTTTAAGATTGAGTCCGGTTTTGTTTGTCTTTTCCAATTTGTCCTCTCCAGAGTCGATTACAACTAAAGCCCCTGAAAGAATAAAGACTATTTCTATGATATAAATCCCAACTATTATCTGCAATAAGTAAGGAGGAATCATTTTAGTATATTCAAACAAACCTGTAATTGCATCTAAATTTCCTAATCCTCCCACTGCTTCTGCCCCTCCTGCTGCTTGTGCTATATCTAATTTTTTTAATATGCTCGTTATCATTGCTGCCAACCCAACAACAATTCCAGAAAGCAAAGGAGCAAGAAAAGTCATATTGCTCTTCATATCAGAAATTATTTCTGCGAGCATGTCTCTAAGCCTTTCTGTTATTTTGTTTATGTTCTTCACATATTCTGAAATGCTTATCAAACTCAATGCAGCAATCATCAATCCTTTCTTTGCAGATTCTACAAGAATCTTCATGCTCGTAGCAATCAGGTCAGAAGGATAATAAACTAATGCTCCTCTTTTCTCGTCAAAGACAGCACTCTCAACACTCATCCCCATCTGCATAACATTGTAATTGACTCTTCTAAAAAAATCTTCTGTCTTTAGTCCTTTTGTAGATTCTGCAACCTTGCTGAATGCAAGTTCAGGAGGAGTTCCATTTCCTATTCTGTTTCCTAATTGGAATAAAGAACTATTGAACTCTATTTCGAGCTGTTTTGTTTTCTCTCTTTCTTTAATCAAGGCTTGTGTTTTCTTTTTGAATGTGATTGAAAAGAACATAGAAGCCCCAAGAATAAAAAATACGCTCATTATCAAAGCGCCAATTCCAAAGGGTCCTGTAACTTTCCCCCCTTCATTATTAAAATCAAATATGGGCTGATCCCCAAAAAAACCGAGTCCTAATTCAGCAAGACTATAATCCTGCTTCAAACCAAGAAATGTAGGCAATGGAGTATACTGAAAAATCAGAGGAAGAAGTCCGATTATGAAAAATGGAAGACAGGCAAGGAAAGCCTTTAAGTAAGGTTTATTGCTTTTATATTGTGGATAAAGAGGATTTCTTTCTAATAATTCTGTCTCCCCATATCCTCCTGGACGCAGGAATAAAATTTTATCTGTGAGATAAAAAACAAAAAAAGGGATTATCAAATTGAACAAAATGAAAATATGATACCATTTTAACATATCTCCTATCATTGCAGAAGCCAATGGAAGCAAAGCCAATCCAAGAGTAGGGAGAACAACTCCAAGCATGTAGACATTTGTTAATGGACTTCGAACTTCGTGAGTGAATCTCAACATTTTGTCATAAACTCCATCTAAAACAACCTGCAGAGATTTTTCTAAGGTAATAACTCTCTTTGCATCATCTGGCTCAAACAAACTGCTTTCAATCAGATGAAATGCTTCTATAAACTCTATTGAATAGTCTCTCCAATTTTCAAGATAATTATCAAGACTTTCCTTTATAGTAGAAAACTTTCCCACTTCAACATTATAGAACACTTTCTTCAAATCAAGAGCAAGAGGATATTGCAAATGCTGGGAGGCAAATGCGATTGCCTTCTCTAAATTAGGTGTATGTCTCATATAAACAACAATATATAATATAGCAGGAACCATTTGCGAGCTCGCTTTCAACCGCCATTTATTCGCTAATCTCATAGGATAACCATTTACAAAATAAAAAAGGAACATTGCAAAAATAACTACTAAAACCAAAAAGAAAAGAGGAAAATCTTCAAGCCCTCCTTTGAAAAGAGTTACTGCAACTGAAACCAAGAGTCCAATAATAAAAATACTAACAAAAGCGACAACACTTAAGGTAATTGTTTGCCAAGGTTCTAAATCCAAATGAGCAATTTCCAAAGACTTTCTAATCTTGTCTTCGTCTTTTTTAGAAACCTTAAGCTTTATTATATTTCCAAGAGTATGGCACCATCTTTCATATCTGGAAAGTTCAGGAGCCATTTCTTCCTTGAATTTTGTATAACTCTGGCTAAAATTCACATTCTGGATTGTTTCTGTTTTTATGTTCTGCTCAATTCTTGCTGCGTGTCTTTTGAGAATTTCGTCTATATTTGCTTTGCTGTCTTCTGGCATTTTTCCTCTTAATAATACATTATAAAACAAACATATAATTAATAAATGTTTAGAAATAAGATTGTTTTCAAGATTATCTCGTTATTCTTCTTCTGTTTCTTGTCAAATTCTTAAACATAAAATAAGCAATTAATATAATCTCCCAAGTTATCAAAATAACTAATGCATAAAATGTTATATTCTTTTTTGGTATTTTCTAAATATGAGATAAACAACAAAGACTATTCCTCCGACTATCAATGCAACCAATCCAAAATATATTATACTTGATTTATTAATAAACCCCACACACACCCTATCCTTGCATCCATATTGGCATTGTTCTAAAAGTATCCATGTCTTATTTTCATTACAAGACTGAAGTTTGTTATTAAGGCATCTCCTCTGCAGAGGAGTACATTCAACAGTTCCTATATCTCCAATAAAAATTACAAAGGTAGAAAATCCTGGAGAAATGGCAAGAAAATAATAGTATTTTGAATCTTCTCTTATTGAAGTAGTAGTTAAAGCTTCCCATATGCTTTCTTGAGAGGGTACCCTATAAAGAACAACATCATTAATAGAATGATTGTTTTCGATAAGCCAGGTCTTATTAACTCTGAACTCAATTGTAACATTATTTAGATTTTCATTACTTATCGCCTTTGGAGTTATGCTAAATGCCTGATAAACCGTACCAAATGGGAATTTTAACTTTATATTTCCAGTTTCTGTCTCATTCTTTGAAACAGTTATTGATGCATTAGAAATATTTGTTTTTGCAAATATGGTTATATTACGTATATCAATGTAAGGATTTGTAATTCCAATTGAAGCCGAACCTCCAGCACTTATTGTACCTATAGTCTGGGTTTCTGTTTGTGTTGAAGAGGGAGGAAGTCCTCCTCCACTAGTTGTGCTGCCACTAACACTTTCTTCTACAATTGCAGTGGTATTTGAAGTTCGATTGTAAACTCCAAATGCTCCATTTTCTCCAATTAAATAAATAAGTTTATCATTTGAATCATAAGTTACCCCCTGTAAATATTGAGTTCCAATCCAATTATCTTCATCTGTCCCAGTTAAATCTTCTGTAATATTAAACGTTCTGTTATAAAGTCCGAATAATCCATTATACCCAACTAAATAAACAAGCTTATCGTTGGGATCATAAGTTAAATCATAAAGAGCGCTAGTCCCAATCCAATCTCCTGAGTCTGTTCCTCTCAAGTCTTCTGTGACATTAGATGTTCTGTTATAAAGTCCGAATGCTCCACTAGATCCTCCTACATAAACCAAACTATTATTTGAATCATAAGTTACCGCAAGTAAATTTGTAGCCCCAATCCAGTTGCCTGTATCTGTATCATTTAGATTTTCTGTTATATTAGAAGTCCTATTGTAAACTCCAAATAATCCATTATTCCCGCTTAAATAAATAAGTCTGTCATTAGAATCATAAGTTAAATCTCTAATAATTGAGGTTCCAACCCAATTATCAGTATCTGCCCCTCTTAAATCTTCTGTAATATTCGATGTTCTATTATAAGCCCCAAAGACACCTAAAATTCCTACAAAATAAACAAGATTATTAGTTGAATCATAAGTTACACCATCCAAAGCTGAAGATCCAATCCAATCTCCAGTATCTGTAGCATTTAGATTTTCTGTAACATTGGATGTTTTGTTATAAACTCCGAATGCTCCGCTATTTCCTACTAAATAAACAAGTCTTTTAGTAGAATCATAAATTAAATCATAGAGGATAGCTGGACCAATCCAGTCTTCAGTATCTGTTATTTTTAAATTTTCCACAATATCAACTGTTTTGTTATAGACTCCGAATACTCCATTATACCCCACTAAATAAAGAAGTCTGTCATTCGGATCATATATTATTTTTTCTAGAATCGTCGCTCCAATCCAGTCATTAGTGCTTGAAACTCTCAGATTTTTTGTGACATTAGATGTTCTGTTGTAGACTCCGAATAATCCAGTATTTCCTACCAGATAAATAAGACTATTGTTTGAATTATAAATTATCTCTTGTAGAGTCGTCGCCCCAATCCAGTCTCCTGAATCTGTTGCTCTCAAATCTTCTGTTACATTTGAAGTCCTATTATAAACTCCGAATACTCCGCTAGTTCCAACTAAATAAAGAAGAGCATTACTTGAATCATAAGTTACTCCTTGTATGTCTGAAGTTCCAATCCAGTTTCCAGTATCTGTTGCTCTCAAGTCTTCTGTTACATTGGAAGTCCTGTTATAAACCCCAAATACCCCACTAGACCCTCCTACATAAACGAGATTATTGTTTGAATTATAAATTACATCATTAATAGTTGAAGTTCCAA
>CAYHEN010000006.1:0-23335 GCA_964355745.1 Candidatus Woesearchaeota archaeon | reverse complement strand
TCCAGTTTCCAGTATCTGTATCATTTAGATTTTCTGTAATATTTGAGGTTCTGTTGTAAACTCCGAATATTGAAACTGCCGCACCACCCCCAACTAAATAAAGAAGACTTTTATTTGAATCATAAGTTACTGCATATAGTATTTTAGTTCCTATCCAGTTTCCAGTATCTGTATCATTTAGATTTTCTGTAATATTTGAGGTTCTGTTATAAACTCCAAATATTGAAACTGTCGCACTACCCCCAACTAAATAAAGAAGACTTTTATTTGAATCATAAGCTACATCATAAAGACCAACTGAACCAATCCAGTTATCAGTATCTGTAGCATTTAGATTTTCTGTGACATTAGAAGTCCTATTGTAATCTCCGAATACTCCTGCATTTCCTACTAAATAAACAAGCTTGTTAGTTGAATCATAAGTTAAGCCATTAATAGTCAAGGCTCCAATCCAATTTCCAGTATCTGTTCCCCTTAAATCTTCTGTGACATTAGAGGTTCTATTATAAACTCCGAATGCTCCACTAGACCCCCCCACATAAACAAGATTATTAGTTGAATCATAAGTTACACCAAGGATACTGGAACTTCCAATCCAATGAGCAGGATTTAAATCAGAGGTAGTATTACCTGAAACAGCTCCAATAAATAAAATACCATTTGTAAAAAGAATTAAAAAAAGAGCAATTAGAATTATTAAACATGTTGCACAAGCAAGAATCAACCCTCTTTTCATCATATAGCATTTATAGAAAAGAGATATAAAAAATTATCTTTTTAAATTTATAATAATTAAAGTTTATTTATCTTTTCTTATTCCTAAAGAAAATAAATGTAAAAATCAGCCCCGAAACAAATAATATAATTCCCATTAAACTGGAGTCTCTTTCTGAGATTCCTGAAACATTTCCTGTTAAATTAAAAGATATAAAAAACAAAGACCCGAGGAGACTCATTATTGAAGCAGCTGAAAATAAACTTCTCTCAAGTCTCTTTCCAGTTCCATATAATTTTCTAATTTGCTCTTTCACTCTCTCTTCTATTTGTTCTGAGGGAGTATATCTAATTGCTCCTTGATACATTTCAATTGCTTTCTTAGGTTTTTTCGCTCGAATATACATAGCTCCTGCTTGTTTATATCTATCAAATGTTTTTTTATGCAACTCCTTTAATTCATTATAAGGCAAATGAGAAAAACGCTCTTTTTGATATGCTCTCTGAGCCAAAGTCTTAGCCCTTCTCTCCAAAGTTTCTGCAATTTCTTTTGAAGTATTTTTATACATTATTTAAATAAATAAAAATTCTTTAAATATTTTCCTAAAACCTCTTCAGTTTTATTTCATTGTTTAACCATTTCTGCCATACGATATATTCAGTGAATTAAAGGCTCATGGAAAAAGAGGCTCAGAATTTTTTGCTCTTAATTTGTTCATTGAGCCACTTTTGCCATTCAGGAAAAACTCTCTCGCTAAGAGGCAGTCCAATCTCTTGTCTTACTTTGTCAGAAATCTGATAAAAAGAGTGATTTGACGACATATTGAATGGTGCTTCTAATATTTGATTATATCCTGTCTTTTTCGCGACATCAACAATTTCTTTTTTTATTTTTGCTCTCAATAAAATATTATCATAAATCGCATCCCAGTTTCCAGCCCAACCTTTAACATTTGACGCAACATTCTTGATAATTTCGCTATCTCCGTTAATCAAATCGCTGCTGGGCTCGAGTTCGTCTTTTTCAATATTATAATTCAGCAAATCAACAAACCCCTTTTCCAATAGAGGGTCTTCTTTCCAATGCTTTCTTACTTCAGAAAGCTGAACAACTCTTCTCATTGAATGCAGACCATCAGGAGTTTTTATCGGATTACAAACAAGAATTATGTCGGTTGCCTTGAAGCTCGTCGCAGGAACTTCCAAATCATTCACAACCCTGTCAAAAACCCCATATGGAGATGCTCCGTGAATTGTTCCTGCTACAACATTAGCCAATGCTCCAACACGCATTGCTTCATACAATGCTTTCGCTTCAACGCTCCTAACTTCCCCTATAATTAAACAAGAATCTCCAAGCCTCAAACTTGTTCTTATTCCATCATCAGCAGAAACTTCTGTCGTTGTTCTTAACAAAGCAGAACGAACTTTCATTCTCAAAATATCATATTCTAATTTTCTCAAAGATTCAACAGGCAATTCCAAAGAATCTTCAATTACAATAATTCTGTTCTTAGGAACAATTTCCAGCATTAAGCTTCCAAGCAAAGAACTTTTTCCTGAACTTCTTGTTCCTGCAACTAACAATGTTCGAGCTCCATCAATTAAAAAACTTAACAACCCAGCTGTAAAAGAATTAATCATCCTGTTCTGAATAAATAAAGGTAATGTCCAAGGTTCTTCTCTATGACGCCTTATTGCATAAGCCAAACCATCAGGAGATAATGGATTTTGAATAATTGCAATCCTTGCTCTTATTTTCCCTACTTCCAGTTGCGTATCAAGAATAGGATTTGCTTCATCAAGAGGTCTTCCAGAAATCATTCTGAATTTCGCTGCCCAAGAGTCAATATCTGCCTGGCTCGGAAGGATATTTGTTGAACATTCATCAAAATCTTGATGCCTGACAAAAATATTTGTCATGGGAATTGGAGCATTCAGAAAAATGTCCTGTAATTTTTTGTCCTGTAACAAAACTTCTACAAGCCCAAAGCCAATTGTCTGACGAACCAGAATTGTAGCAAGCTTGTTCAAATCAGAATAATTCAATTTTATCTTTTGGGTTTGTGATAAATCTTGCAATAAATCCTTTGAAATATTAAAAAAAACTTGTCTTATTCTTTCAACATCTGTAAATTCTTCTGCTTTGGGCTGATGTTCTATTAAAACACCTCTTGCTAAATTCAAAATCATATTGTAATCTTCATCAAGAGAATTCTCTGGAGGATTGAGGTGATACATCAACTTCGATTCATTTTTTCTTTTCAGGATTGTAACAATAGAAGTATCATAATCTTCCCCTATTTCATATTGATCAACAATTTCTGCGTCATCAGGAAGGTCATAAATTAATCTCGTGAAGGTAAAATTGGGGATAACATCTGGTTTCAATATCCTATTGTATATTTCTCGGTTGCCTTTTCTGTAATTATCAAGATAAGGAAGAGCTAATTGCATCATCCTTGTATTTTCCAATAAAGACAAACTTCTTTCCAAAAGATGAGTATAATTCTCTATATCATTTTTATACTGCAAATCCATTTTTTCTGTCAAAATCTTAGATTGAATTATAATTTTTTTAAGTTCAAAATATGCTGAAATAGGGTCTTGCCTAAGCAAAAGCAAAAAAGAAAAAACTTCGTTATATCTCTGGCTGAAAAACTGTTCATTTGAAGTCACTAATTTATCTTGGGACAATATTTTCTCCTGTCTTAGAAAATAAACATACAGTTGAGCAATCTCCAGCAAAAGCGCTGTTTCCCTGAAATCATAATTATAATTTTTCTGCTGAACAAAAATAATTCTGGAAACGCTCGGATTTTCAATTAAAACATCAATTGTTCTTGCCATAACCTCAGGATAATCTGCAAGACTCGGAACATAAGGCGCTCCGAGATAGTTAATATAAAGAACATCTTCTCCCCCTTCTCTTCTTACCTCATGGGAATATAATTTCTCCTCTTTTCCTGGCATTATAAAAAAAGACGTATTAAGTTTAAAATATTTTGTATATCTGATTTTTGTGTTTTCTAAAAATAGCAAAAAAATTTAAACCACTTTAACCTCTTTCACTTATGGCTGAACAGACAGATTATTCTAACCCAACAGGCGATTTAAACGCAAAGATGAGAGATATAGAAGATAAGCAGAGAATTATGAAAGATAGGCTTCTTTTGATAGGGCAGAATCTTGTAGAAATAAAGGACAATACAAATAAGAAAATACTGGAATTAAAGAGGGATGCGGAAATTATGAAACAAAACATAGAAAGATTATCTTCTTTTTTAGAAACAGTTTCCAGTGAATTTTCAAAATTCGCAAGAAAAGAAGATTTGGAAATTTTAACCAAACAGGCAAAAATGTTCCAGCCACTAGAATTTGTTAGAAAAGAAGATTTGGGAAAGTAGAAAACTTAAAAAAGATAAGATGACAATTCAAATAAATAAAAATAAACTTGCAATTTATTGCAAGACAATTTTCGATACTTTGCATACTTTAGTATGCAAACCTTGTCGAATTCAATGAGGCGATGGGTGTTTTAGAACAAGTAATTAGAATGAAAGGGCAGGGAATTCCTGAGGGGGAAATTATTAATGAACTATCTCAACAAGGGGTTTCTCCAAGAGAGATAAATGACGCTTTAAGACAGGCTCAGATTAAATATGCCATTTCTAATGTCAGCGAAGGAGAAGAAATGCAGCCCTCTATCACAGAAGAAGAAATGCCTCCAAGCCCAAATAGCAGTCAAATATACATGCCAAGAAACTACGAACAGCAATATGAGGCGCCCCAGGAAGAATATCAGCAGCAAGAACAACAATATGCGCCTCAGGAACAGCAACAGTATTATACCCCTAAAGAAGGTTATGAACAGCAATATACTGCAGGCATTGACACAGATACTATTATGGAAATTTCTGACCAGATTTTCTCAGACAGAATAAAAAAGGTTCAGAACCAATTAGACAACGTTACAGAAATTTCAACCTTGTTACAGACAAAAATGGAAAATGTTTCAGACAGATTAAAAAAGGTAGAAACAATAATTGATAAACTGCAAATTGCAATTCTCGAAAAAGTTGGAAGTTATGGAAAGAATTTAGAAAGCATTAAAAAAGAAATGTCAATGATGCAGGATTCTTTTTCAAAGATGATTTCTCCTTCAAGAAGAACAGAAAGACGACAGGAAGAACCTACAAGTTCAGAAGAAGCGAGTGACTTCGCGATAAGAACCAAGGTTCCTAATACACCCCATGAATATCCAGTCACGACCAGGGTCAGGAGACAAGAAGAATTAGAAAAAATTAATGAAAAAAAAACATCATCTAAAAGAAAAACTCCTAAGAAAAAATAATTATTCTTTTCCCCAAATAGGCGCATAAACAGTACGTTCCCTATCCTTAGGAGATGCACTTCCGATAATCACTGCAACTAATATGAACAAGAATACTGCTCCTACAATTAACTGCCAATTATCCTGCCACCATTGTCCTGACTGCCACCCAACAGCTCCTGCAGACTGAATAAGTACGAGCCCAATTGTGAGAACCCCAATTCCTAATAAAAAGTAATTGACTAATTTGCTGTTAGGATCCATAAACAATCCCACTATAATCATCACTCCTAAAATAATCGCCAAGGCAACTCCAAGTCTGGGAAATATTTGTGAGAAAAAAAGAGGAACAAAACTAAACTGCAAAGCCATTAATGCAACAGCCAATGCAATAATTCCGTTTACAACTTTATTATCTTTAAATATTTTAACTCTTGTCAAAATGCCAAATACTAATGCAAAAATCAGCAAAAATGGAAGAAGATAACTGAAAAATCCTGCCTGCTCCCATTTAGAAAGAAATTCCCCCAATGCCCCGCTCGGAAAAGAAACAGCAGATTGCAACACAGTCACCCCGTTTAACATAGAAGAGATTATGAAAATATATTTAAATATGTTTCGTTAAAATTTAATCTTTTTTCTTTACACAAACTTGCAAAGCAAAGTTTGTATCCGCAATTACCACGACAAGAAAAAGGTTAATCCTTTTTCTTTTCTTTAGCAAGCAGGATTAATGCCAATGCAATTGCAATAACTACTACAAAGGCGACATTTGTCCAAATCTGGCTTTGTCCAGATAAAACATTTCCTATTTGTATATTCCATCCTGTTGCCCATAAAACTCCTCCGATAAAAGCAGCACCAACCACAATTCCCAAAGTCCATTTCATCCACTTTTCCAACTTAAATCCTTCTTTATCTCCGAATATAAATCCCCAAAGCAACAAGACAACAAAGACGCAAACAAGAGTAACTGTCAGAAATAAAATCATGTTTTCAACAACTAATTTTGGATAAACTGCGCTTACAAAAATCAAGCCTATAACAAACGAAGTAAGAGCATTTAATTGCTTTTTTCCATCCCCGAAAAGTTTGGTTTTTTCAAGAATTGCAAAGACTATAAAGAAAACTAACAAAAACGGAAGAAGAAATTTAGAAAAAATCCAATGCTGTAAGAACGTCTCTTCAACCATTATGCAAAATCTCCTGATTTTTGTATCCGAACGATTTCATGTGTCGCACCAAATTTAATGAAGTCGTAAGTGGCAAGTTCACAAGAACCGAGGACATTGAAAAATATCCTATTTTTCATATTCCTATATCATATCTTCAGGTATCTCTTCTATGTTTGAATCCGGGTTTGGCAGAGCAGCTCTGTTAATCAAGAAGACATCTCCAACTGCCTTAACAAACTGGTGAGGAATTATAACTCCTTTCGCTCCTCCAACAAGAGATATGACACTACCTCCAACCTTTATCCTCCAACCATCAATTTTGTTATCAGACAAATTAGCTTCTTCTATCTCGCCGAAAAAATCTCCAGAATCTGTGTAAACTCTATTTCCAATAACCTCGCTAATCTTTTTTATCCTCATAAATAAATTTATGATATTCTATTTAAATAGTTTTCCATAATTCAAAATATAATATCTAAAAAATAATAAGCTTTATAAAAAAACCAAACATAGAGAATATATGATAAATAAAAGGGAAGTATTGATTATTTCTTTGATTATTGTGATTATTACCCTATCTCTGAATTTGTCTTTGAGTATTTTTGAAGAATGGAAAACAGTTCTCTACACACTTCTTGCAGTATCTGTTGTCATCTTAGCAAATATATTCATAAAAAAATTTATTGCTTATCATCTTGATTCTGAAATAGAAATGAGGGTCTGGGAAATTGGAAAATATGGGTTTACAAAAGACAAGCATTCAAAAAAGCCATTTCCATTAGGAGCCTTTCTTCCGATTATTTCCAAGATAATTTTCTTTCCTTTCAAAAGTTTTGTTTGGATGGCTTCTTTAGTTTTTGATGTCAAGCCAAGAATTTACCGTGGAGCAAAAAGATTTGGGTTATATACTTTCTCTGAGATAACAGAATATCATCTTGGCTTGATTGCTGCATCCGGAATTGTCATAAATTTAATTTTATCTATAATCGGTTATTTCTTAGGATTCCCTCTATTCGCGCGATTGAACATCTATTACGCGTTTTTTAATATACTTCCCTTATCTGAATTTGACGGAAATAAAATATTTTTCGGAAATTTAATTATGTGGGCTTTTTTAGCTTCCTTGATTTTAATCGGCATGCTTTTTGCGATATTCATAATATAAAGAGCAAAGTTAAAAATTTCCAAATTCGAAAGTAAGTTTTTTCTTTGCAATTTTTATAATATAAAACTATTTAAAATCAAAACTCATCAAAAAAATATGAAAGAAAATTTTTTCGCAAAAAAGAGTATAACATGGAGCTTTGCGATTATAGCAGTAATTTCTGGGTTCTTGTTTCTGGATTCCAATCCAACAGGAAATGTTATCCTAAACAAGCAAAATCCAGTAAGTCTCCTTTCAATTATTGGGCTATTATTGATTGCATCTTCTGCTATTCTGATTACATATTCTGTAAAAAAGAAATAAATACAAGCAGTTTCTTTGATTTTAATGGAATTTTTAAAAGATATAAAACCAAGAAGTTATCAGCAAAAAATATTCGAAAGTTGTGTTAACAAGAATTGTCTAGTGATTCTTCCGACAGGGCTAGGGAAGACTCTCATTGCTTTGATGCTTACAATAGAAAGAATGGAAAAATTTGCTGGGGAAAAGGTTGTTTTTCTTGCTCCCACCAAACCTTTAGTTGAACAGCACTTGAATTATTTCAAAAAACACCTTCCAGAATTATTTGCAGAGATGACTTTATTCACAGGAGAAATAACTGCAGAAGAAAGAAAAAAACTCTGGCAAAATTCAGATATAATTTTTTCAACTCCGCAATGTGTTGCCAATGATTTAAAGAACAGATTATATGATTTAAAAAATGTCTGTCTGCTTATAGAAGATGAGGCTCATAGATGCATAAAAAACTATGACTACAGTTATGTCGCTCATCAATACATTGAACAGGCATCGCATCCAAGAGTTATAGGATTGACTGCTTCCCCTGGTTCAGATAGCAGCAGAATAAAAGAAATCTGCAGAAATCTCTCAATAGAAGAAATTGAATTAAAAACAAGAGATAGCGAAGATGTAAAAGAATATCTGCAAGAATTAAAATTTGAAAAGAGGGTTATAGATTTTCCAGAAGAATTTGATAAAATAAGGATTTTATTAAAAAAGATTTTTAATTCTTACGTAGAAGAATTAAAAAAACGCAAGGTTTTATTTGACGCTCCTTCTAAAACAAGATTAATTGAATTGCAGAAAAAATTAATGCACATAATTTTTGTTGGAAATAAGAATTACAATTATCTCTTAGCTGTTTCTTCTTGTTCTCAAGCAATAAAATTACAGCATGCTCTTGAATTGCTTGAAACCCAAACTTTGTCGAGTTTTAATGCATACCTGAGGGATTTATTCAAGCAATCTTCTGAAAAAAAGAGCAAAGGAGTTGTAAAGCTTGTAGCAAAGCCAGAGTTTAATTTGGCTTATATCAAATCTAATGAATTATTAAATAAAGGAATCGAACATCCTAAAGTTGAGGAGATTGCTAAACTAATAACACAAGAAAAATCAAAAAATGACAAGATAAAAATTCTTATCTTTACTCAGTTTAGGGATACTGCAACAATAATCTCAAAAAAATTAAATCAAATTAAAGGAATAAAGGCAAAAGTTTTTGTAGGGCAGGCAAAAAAAACCAATCGTGGAGAAGAAACTGGCTTGAGCCAAAAAGAACAGAAAAAAATAATACAGGAGTTTTCTTCAGGAGAAATAAATGTGCTTTGCGCCACATCTATAGGGGAAGAAGGATTGGACATTCCAGAAGTGAATATGGTTGTATTTTATGAATCTGTGCCTTCTGCAATAAGAAAAATTCAGAGAAGCGGGCGTACAGCAAGATTAATGGCTGGAAAATTAGTAATGCTGATCACAAAAACCACGAGAGATGAAACATTTTATTATGTAGCTAATGCAAAAGAAAAGAAAATGAATTCTATAATAAACGCAATGAAAAGAGAATTTTCAGAGAGAAAAGAAAAAGGTGAGCATCAAAAAACCCTGTATTAAACTATAAAAATATTTATAAAAAAGATTAAGGTTAATTCAGGGGATGGTAGTCGATGTTATAATTGGCGCACAGGGGGGAGATGAAGGAAAGGGGCTTATCTCTGCATTTCTTTCTTTAAATGGAGATTACTCGGTTATTGTAAGGGACTGTTCTCCTCAAGCAGGGCATAGCAATATAATCAATGAGAAGAGGGTTGGTTTGGCTCATCTTCCTGCAGGAGTTATTAATCCAAAAATGAGGCTTTTGCTTGGAGGAGGAAGTTTAATTTCAGTAGAAAAACTGCTAAAAGAAATAGAAGAAACAGGCATGAATCCGGAAATGCTTGGTATTGACCCCCGAGCAACAATTGTAACAAAAGAGCATCAATTAGAAGAAAGAGCTAATGAAAATTTAATGAAAGGTTCAGGAAGCGTGGGAACAGGAGCAGGAATAGCAAGAAAAGATAAGCTGATGAGGTCTCCAAAAGTAATTTTTGCAAAACATATTTTCGAATTGCAGGAATATTTAGTGGATACAAGAGAGGAGATTTACAAAACAATTTGCAGAGGGGAAAAAGTTTTGCTCGAGGGAGATCATGGAGCAAAATTAGATTTAACCTGGGGGGACTGGAATGTTGTAACAAGCAAGAATACAAATGCCTGTCAATTTTTAAGCGATTGTTTTATAGGACCAAAATATGTAAGAGATGTAATTATGGTTATGAAACCTTATACTACCATGGTTGCTCAATCCGGAATTCAAAAATTAGAAAAAATTATTGATGATGATGCATTGGTTGACTGGGCTCATAGTTCTGGAGGAGAGATTGGAACTGTCAGCAAAAGAAGCAGAAATCTGGGAGAAATTGAATGGGATAAATTAAGGCAAGTTGTAAAATATAATGGAGTAACAGAAATAGCAATAACCCATATGGATTTCCCAAGATTTAATGGAGCAACAGAAGATAAATTGACTAAGGAGGCAAAAGAATTTTTAGAAGAAGTTAAAAAAAGATTATGTTCTGGCTTTTATTTTTCACCAGTTATTGGTATTCTGTCTTTTGGACAAAAAGTGGAAGATGTAGCTTATTATAAAGAATGGAAATATGCGTCTATGGATTCTGCAAGATAAAATGCCTAAAAAAATCATAATTGTTGGTGCAGGCCCTGCCAGTTTGTTTGCAGCATATAATCTCCTTAATTCCTAATTTTACCTTTTTCTTTCTCGCCCCTCTTCTTTTAATCATATAAAACAAAAGGAAAATAGATTTATAAATATAATCTATTCATAAAAGTTATGAAACAGATTTTTGATATTTTTTCAAAAAAAAGAACAAAAATAAAAGACAATAAACCCCAACCACTAATAATTGTTGATTACAGAGAAAAGAATTCTTTAGTTGCATCCACGCTTGTTGAATTTGGATTTGAGATAGAATTCAGAGAATTAAAGGTTGCAGATTATCTTGTGAATAATGTTGCAATAGAAAGAAAGACTGTTTCTGATTTTGTAAATTCCATAATAAATAAGAGAATCATAAGGCAGCTGCAGGAATTGCAGCAGTATGAGAATAAATTGCTGATAATCGAAGGAATTGATGAGCAAGAACTTTACAGTGATGATTCCGAAGGAATAAATGCCAATGCTATCCGTGGTTTTTTGCTTTCAGTAACTCTCAGACACAAGATTCCAATAATTCTTACAAGAAATTATGAAGATACTGCAAGATTTATTTCTGTTCTTGCCAATAAAAAAGAAAAAGAGTCTTCTTTAAATGTAACAAAAAAAAGTTTGAATAAAAAGGAAAGGCTGCAGTTTATTCTTGAAAGCTTTCCTGGAATTGGACCAAAAACAGCGAGAAAATTACTTGAAAAATTCAAGACAATAAAAAATATAGCAAATGCTTCTCTTGAAGAATTAACAGAAGTCATAGGAAAAAAGGCAGATATCTTTAAACTTGTTGAGGAGAAATATTAATAAGCGCTGGGATTTTCTAAAAAAAATCCAACATCAATAGGATAATTATTGTCTTGAGAAATATCGCTTTCATTCTCTAAACCAACGCTAATATTCTCACTTCTCTCTCTAAAAAATTTTTGTAAGGAATCTCTCAAAGAAGTTAAAACACCATCAGACGCATTTCTTAATACAATCCTCTTACCCAAAAAGGTTTTATTCTTTAAATTTTTAGGGCCATGTAAAACAGATAAGTAATTAGAACCAAAATTCTCTGTTAACTTCCCTAATAAATCATCTCTCATAAAAAATAATACAAAATCTCCTTTTTAAAAAAATGTGTTTAAAAAAGATTATTTGGGGGAAATATTAGAACACATTAGAAAGGCATGTTCTCCTTCCCCATATTTATCAAGAAAAATCCCTGAAAAATTAAATCCATGTTTCATGTAAAAATTAAAAGCCTTTTTATTATCTTGATAAACATATAAATACAATTTATCTTTCCCAAGATCTCTTGTTAGAAGTTTTGTTTTTTCAACAAGCGCAGTTCCAATTCCTTTACCTTGCTCTTCTTTCATGACAGAAATAAAATGCAATCTGCATCCCTTTGAAAATTGCTGCTGAAAACATATAAATCCCACAACTCCTCTTTCATTTTCATAAACATAAAACTCATCTCCTCTTTTGATTCTTGTATTAACCCATTCTAAGCTCATCTCATTCGGATGCTTGAAGCCATCATTCATAGCAATTTTAAGCAACTCACTAAAGTCTTTTTCTTGGGCTTTTCTAATCATTCATATATCGCCCTCCTTATTCTTCCTCTGTCAAAATTATCTAATTCTTTTCCACATGCAATTTTTGCTAAAATCCTTGGATTATAAAATCTCAAACTATTTGCTAAGATATTTATTTCATAAAATAAATCCGGGAATGAAGATGGAACAAAAACATCATTAATATTGTCTGTTCCTATACTAACTGGAATCTCTCTTATAGCATAATCCCAAACTCTCGCGATACTATTATGGATAGGAACATTAAATTTTCTATTAGGTTTCATAGAAATTCCTGCAGAAGGACAACAAATAACGCCAAGGTTAAATTGTTTTATTTTTTCACAATGTTTTTCAAATTCTTCTTCAGAATAACAAGCAGCAGAAATATCATGCACTAACATATTTTTAGGATATTCTTCTTTCCTAAGTCTAAAGAGTATATTGTAAGTCCAATCCATGCACTCAAAAAGAAGCTCTGCTCCTCTATCTTCAGGGGTGTTTGCCTGGCCGACATGAAACTGGACAGGCTTTTTAAGTTCAATTCCTTTTCTCAACATGTAAACATTGTGTTGTTTTTCCCCAATGTGTCCTTGTTTCCTGTCTTTCTCAGCAAGAGCAACAAGAAAATCCGCTTTATGAGCTGCCTCTTCAAAAATCTCAAATCTTTCTGGAGCAGAATCTTTAAACCCGGCAACATTGTAAGCCCCTAATTTCAAACAGATTTTATCAGTATACTTTGCCTTTAACCTCTCTGCGATATTCCAAGAGCTTAAATTTGTGTTATAAGTTACATCAATAGTTGTATCAATTTCTCTTACTCTCGCTTTAATAGATTCTTTTATCAATCTTTCTAATCTTTCTTCAATACAATCCTCTGTAAATGCTTTTCCAGTATGCAATGCCCAGACAAGACTCTGTTTTTCATTCAAAGAAAGTCTTTCCACATCTGAAACAGCCAGTGCAACATGTTCATAATACTCATCTTTATAAGTAAATGCTCTGTCACCATGAGCATGAGCATTGTAGAAACCATCAAACTCTCTTACATAATTTCTTGATTCTTCTCTAAAATCAAATTTATCCATTAAAATCTAATCAATAATTAAGCATTTTTAAAAGCTATTGGTTTACAAAATATATTTCTATTATACAAAAATTATATAAAAGAAGAAATTCTTTCTTAGTTATATTTCTAAATTATATGCTTCAATATCTTCATAAAACGGCTTCTCTTCTGTTAAAATTGACTTTTTCAAATTGAAATTCTTAACGACAAATTTCATTTCTGAAATTTTTATTTGGCTTATTTTCTCTAAAAATTCCTTTTTATTTTTTACAGATTTAACTCTTGCAATTGTCAAATGCCCCATAAATCTTTTTTCTTTTTCAAACAACTCAGAAAGCTTTTCATCAATCTCTTTTTGTAACTCCTCGCAATTGGAAACATGAAGCCAGACAATCCTGACAAACTTTTCAGAAAAAACCCCGATAGAGTCTATCTCTGCATCAAATTTGTTAAATTTAATCTCTCTGAGTTTTTTTCTTACTTCTTCTGCTTTTTTCTCATTAATTTCTCCTAAAAACTTTAAAGTTAAATGTAAATTGTCTGTTTCAGTAAGCTTTCCTCTGAATTCTGGAAGCTCTTTCTGAATTTTTAGAATTTCTCTCTTAATGTCTTCTGGAATCTCTATTGAAATAAAAGTTCTCATAAAAGAGAATAAGATAAGAAATTTATAAAC
This sequence comes from Candidatus Woesearchaeota archaeon, assembly GCA_964355745.1. Taxonomy (GTDB): domain Archaea; phylum Nanobdellota; class Nanobdellia; order Pacearchaeales; family GW2011-AR1; genus RBG-13-33-26. The sequence goes on along the minus strand of CAYHEN010000006.1, from coordinate 9,601 downwards.
ACTATTATACCAATGAATGAAATTCCTTCCTTACCCTTTCAAAAGTTTCCTTGTTTATTCTGCCTATTTTCTTTATTATAATATTTTGCTCCAAAGTAAACAATTTATCAACCTTGATCCTGCTTTTAGTAGGAATATTTCCCTCAATTAGATTTGGATTACCAATTAAAATAGAAAATTTTGAATCTTTTAGATTAGAAGTAATGCCACAGGTAACAACATATTCAGATTCTCTTAAATAATTAGTTTTAGATAAAACTAAAACAGGTCTCTGTCTAACTCTTGTTAAATCAGAAAAAGGAAAAGGAACAATTATAATATCTCCCTGGTTAAACTGTATCCCAGATTTCATTTTCTTTGTTATCCCATAATTTTCTTGCTACATCCTCAGAATGTTTTAATAAATCCTTAAAATCATCCGCCTTTATTTTTCTTAAAACAATTGCTTCATTTGCCTGTGTTAAAATTAACTTGTCACCTTCTGAAATATTTAGGGAATTTCGGATAACAACTGGCAAACATATCTGTCCTTTATTTGTAACCTTGATTATTTTTGTTTCCATAAGAATGTAAGAATATTCTTACTTATAAATCTTTCCTTATTTTATAACAACTCACTCAGTATCTTCGCCCCAAGTTTAACAGTAATCCTGTCTTCATCTTTTTTTTCGTTTATTTCTACAATATCTACTGCTCTAAGAGTTTTTATTCTTTTTATTCTCTGAATTAGATAAATAAATTGTCTGCTTGTCAATCCTCCTGGCTCAGGGTAGCCTGTTGCAGGAGCAAATACAGGGTCTATGAAATCAATATCCATTGAAACATAAAGTTCTTTTCCATTTGAGAATTCCATGATGGTATCGCACATATCTTGTAAATCTTCTGTAAGATTTGTCATAGAAAGAATTTTTATTTTATTTTCTTTCAGAAATTTTATTTCATCTCTCCAAACATTTCTCAATCCAACAATTAAAATTTCTTCTTTAGGAAATTCTTCTTCTATCAATTTCCTAAGCCATTCTTCGTGTGTTGGTTCTTTCATGGAAGTCATGCAATCTGCATGACTGTCAAAAACAATCAAACAGGGTTTTTTCTTTTCTTTTCTGCAATAATCCAAAAATGCTTTTCCAGTGGAATAACTGATAGAATGGTCTCCTCCTAAAAAAACCACTCTGGGCTTTGTTTCAAAGATTTCAAGGGAATTTTCATAGATTAATTTATTGCTCAATTCAATATTGTTGTTGTCCAAGTGTATCTCTTCCAAATCAAGCAGAGAAGAATCTATTATGTTCCCTTGCTCGTTGCTATGAATTTCTTTCAAAGCTTCAAGGACAGCATTTCCTGCTCTCTCGCATCCTTTTGTCTTTCCTAATCCATTAATCAGTGGAATTTTAACTATAAACATAAAACAGATTAAGAAATAGGATTTTTAAGGTTAATCCTTAGAATTATTCTGCTCCGAAGAGTTTTCTAAACCATTCGATTATTCTTTGAATAAAACTACCACTTACACAGCTTCCATTAACACAAACATTGCTATCACATTCAAAATTGTTATCACAGGGATTTCCTGCTCTTAATTGTTCTATGAAATTGCCACTATCAGAACAATATTTTTCAGATTTCCTATATCCAAAAGGATAGCACTTATTATCTAAAGGGCAAGAATAGGTATCTTTACAAGTTAAAACTCCTCCTTCCTCTTCTGGTTGATTGATTTTACCAAGTATACAAATTCCCTCTTTACATATATTTGGGCAAGTATAAACAGACCACCCAGTATAACCGTCTTCTCCACATACTGCTTCGTTTAGGACAGTATCATTAAAACAATGATCTGTTAAGGTAACAATTTCATTTGTTATAGGAACCGGACCAGTTGCTTCCCCCTTAATATAATAATCCGCCCCCTTATCAGAATCTGTACATATTTTAATACAAGCCCCATCTTGACAACCCTTTGGACATTCTATATAATCAGAAGGAAATAATTGATATTCCTTAGAAGGAGAATCGCACCATGTCTCTTGAATATAACAATCTACTCCATCACAAGAAGAATTAGATAAATAACTATTCTCTCCAATTTTTATTGAACAAAAATCTTCCAAGATATTAGAATTTCCGCTTATAGTAAGTGTTCCTAGAATATAAGGATTATTTCCCCCTTCAGAATCTGTACAACCCGTACTACTTATATCTGTACTTATCTTACCAGTAATGTAAATTGCAGAAACAAAAGACAACAAGAATACTAACACAATTCCTGCTACTAAAACCCCTTTTCTCATGAGTTTATATAGAAATAATATATATAAATTTAACTAAAGTTACCCCGGCACCAATGCCAAAAAGCTGTAATCCTTTAATTTGGATAACTGCTTAACATCACTTAACTTTACTTCTGAAATTTTTTTCTCAAATTCATAAAACTCTTTTGCATTCCCATCAATTTCGTGCAAAAGCAAGTTCATGAGTTGCATCTGCGAATCTTCCATAGAAATATGATAATTTCCAATTAATTGTTCCTTAACTTGGTTTAGCTCTTTTTCTGTGAGTTCTTCTGCTACCTTTTTGAATTCCTCCAGGATTATCTTTTTCACAATTTCAACATTTTGTTTTGTGGTCCCAACAAAAACAGTATTATATGCAAACCATCTTGTGATGCTTGAATCTCCTTTAACAGAATAAGCAAGATTTCTCTTTTCTCTTATCTCATTGAATAATCTAGAAGACATTCCCCCTGCCATTAACGTTCCAAGAGTTTCTGCAGCATAGCATTTTTTATCTGTTGACAAAGGAACATGGTAGGCAAAGATGAGATTTGCTTGGTCTATGCCTTTTCTTTTTTCAATTTTAGTCGCATTTTTCCTGGAAAACTCGATTTTAGGAACCTTGCCTTTTATTTTTCCAAAATTCTTTTCTGCAAATTTCACAATTTCTTCAAAATTAGCATCTCCGACAATTCCCAAAATCATGTTATTTGGAGTATAGATTTGCTTGAATTTATCAATAATTTTTCTTCTGTTTATCTTGCTCATTGTTTCATAAGTTCCAATTAAATTCGCTCCAAGAGTTCCAGTGTATAACTCTCTTTGGATATTATCCAAAACATAGATATGGGGGTTATCTTTCCGCATTTTAATTTCCTCAAAAATAACTTTTCTTTCTTTTTCTAATTCCTTTCCATCAAATAAAGGATTCTTAACCATATCACTCAAAACTTCTAAGGCAATGTTCAAATGTCTGCTTGGAATTTTACACCAATAAGCAGTTATCATCTCATCAGTGAAGCCATTTAATTCTCCTCCTCTTTTTTCTATTTCTTCAGCTATTTTTTTGGCATTTCTGGTAGGAGTCCCTTTGTAAAGCATATGTTCAATAAAATGTGAAATTCCCTTTTCCTGCTTTTTTTCGTTAATACCTCCATTTCTAACTGCAAACGCAACAGCAACAACAGGAAGTTCTCTCTTTTCAAAGACAATTGTCATTCCGTTAGCCAAAATTTTTCTTTGAAAATTTTGGATAGGTCGAGCCTCAGCATTAGTGTGAGGCCTCTTCAGAACTTTTCTGTAAAATTTGAGCTTCATAAATAGAAAAAAATATTCAAATATATAAACTATTTGCTAAAAACAATATACCTCTCACCATTTACTTCAAATCATCTTTTCTTGTAGATATTATCCTGATGCTCAAAATCTTCAAAAGAGATTAAATTTTTAATCTCATCACACTTAAAGACCAAAACAAAATGCTCGATATGAATTCTTTTAAATTCTTTTAGATTATATCTTAAATTTTTATAATGTTCAAGGCTTTCGGAATTAATAATTTCTTGAATTTTTTTCATTAATTGTTCATAAAGGGATTTGTCTTTTTTAAATAATTTTTCTAATATCTCTTTTAGTTTATCAGAATAGCCATAATTATGCATTTAACCCTCAATTTGTCTTCTTAAATCTTCTATATTATTAAACTTATGATATTTCCCTTTCCTTATTTTTTGAAGCTTCTCCAGATATTCAGGTCTTAATTCAGGTTCAAGAAAACTTTCTCCATATATTTTAGTAATTAAAGCAACAGCCTGAGATTTATTTTTCAATCCATATCTGGCTTTTACTATATTTAATATTCTATCTTCATTTTCATCAATATCAATAATACTCTGGACCATTATAAATCATAATGAATTATAATGTTTATATATTTTTCTATTTCTTTTGGATCTCTCTATGAAATTTCCAAATTCAAAGGGAAGTTTCATCCGCAGTTTCTGAGGACGTGAATGTTATATAACGTTCACCCCCAATCTCAAAATCATCTAAAAAGGTAAAATTATCCTTGATAAATTCCACAATCCAGTTCCTCTTTGCCTTGAATTTCTTTCTGCTTCCTAAACTCCTTGTTGCAAAGCTCACAACAATTTTATCAGAAAGAGAAACAATTTCAAAAATCAACTCTTTTGAATAATCTTTTTTTAATGCTTCCAATGCATCCACAATCTTGAAAAGCAAAACTACTCTTGGTTTCTTTTCTTTGCTAATTATTTGCTTAACCTTCTTTTTTTCAAACAAGCTTAGATGAATTGCCCTTGCTTTTAGTTTATTTTCTCTAAAATAGAAATCCATTAATTCAACTAACTGCCCAATAGATTCAATTGCTGTGTATTTTGCCTTAATTCCTAATTTCTCAAAAAAACTATAGCTAAATCCATTTATTCCTGCACCCAAATCAATCACACTTGCTTCTTTGTATTCCTTAAAAATTCTCTTGTAAATTTTTTCATAATGTGATAATCTTTCACGAGTTGAAATATGCTTTCTCAAAATCCATTCTTCATCTTTATTCTTCAAAGACAAAAGCTTTTTGCTGATAAAGGCACTGAAAACTTCTCTAAGAAATTTTTTTGTAAGTTCAATTTTCTCCTCTTCAGTTGCCTGTCTTTTTTTAAAATGGTTGAAAGCAATTTCAATGTCTTTTTCAGGGAGTTGTGAGAATTCTCTCTTTTCTCTAATTCTTTCAAGGATGGATTTATTCATAACTTTTTTAATCTCTCCAAGTTTAAAAGATGTATGCCCACAAATGTTCATCCAGAATATGCGTATGCAGAAAAGAAATTTCTAAATGCAGAAAATGATGAAGATAAGCTAAGAGCTATGGAAAAAATGATTTCTTTTGTTCCTAAACATAAAGGAGCAGAAAATCTAAGAGCACAATTAAGACTTAGATATAAAAAACTTAAAGAAAAGATAGCAACAGAAAAGAAAACAAAGACCTCTTCGAGAGCAGGGGCGCGTGGAATAAAAAAAGAAGATATGCAGGCAGCAATAATAGGAAAAACAAAAACAGGAAAATCCTCGCTCCTCTCTTTATTAACAAATGCTCATCCGGAAATAGCAGATTATCCATTCACAACAAAGGTCCCTGTGGTTGGGATGATGGATTACAATGGAATAGCAATTCAGATGATAGAAGTTCCTGCAGTTGAATCAGAGTATTACAACAGAGGTTTAACAAATTCCGCAGATAGCATTTTAATTTTAATCACGGATTTATCTCAAATTCCAGAAGTAGAAAAAAAATTAGATAAGTTCACAGGAAAAAAACTAATTGTCTTCAATAAAGCAGATTTGCTGTCTGAAAATGAAAAGAGGAAAATTTCCTCTACCTTAGCAAGCAGAAAATACAATTTTATTTTTATCTCCACAAAGACAAAAGAGGGAATTGAACAATTGAAGGAAAAACTCTTTCAGAGTTTTGGAAAAATAAGAGTTTATACAAAACAACCAGATGAGAAGCAAAGGGCAAGAAAGCCGATAATCCTTTCTCCTGACAGTATTGTAAAAGATGTCGCTGAAAAAATATTAAAGGGCTTTTCAAGCAAAGTAAAAGAAACCAGAATCTGGGGTCCTTCATCAAAATATCCAGCGCAAGTTGTAGGGTTGAATCATAAATTGAAAGATTTGGATGTTGTTGAGTTCAAGACGAGATAAAAATGGAAGAAAGAAAAGTTTATAAATCATCTCAGAAACAGAAAGGAATGAGAAAAAGAAGGTTACCGCATATGTTATACCATTATCCACCAAAATCAGGAATGTATAGTTTTGTGCAGTTGTCACTCGATTATGAACGCCATGGATTCAGGGAATATCCTATCTGGGTTTTCCAGAAACAGCAGGAAACGCATGGAGAAATAATTATGAATTTCCTTCAGCATCAAAAAATTCATTATCCAATCTTAAGGCATGAAAAAAGAGGGGTAAAAGTCATAGAAATTCCTAATCTTGTTGGTAGAAATTTCTGTGTGCTTGGGCTCGGAAAAAGTTATTTTGATAGAGAAAAACTTACGTTAGACAAAATTATGAAAGCAGACGAGGATAATGATTATGGTCCAGCAGGTATTGAAATAGGAGTGAACAGAGCACACTTAGAACAAGTAACAAAACACTCTAAAATAAAGGTAACATATCCTGAATTCTTATAATTTTTCTTTAAGATAATTATCAATACGCTTCTTTCTCCAATTTTTCCAAAACTTTTCTTTCTTTTTGGATTGGCTTTAACTAAGGAATAGTATAACCTTCAAGAAGTTCATGAGAAATTGGGTCAGTTCTTAACCCTCTGTTCCTATAATAATCAACCAGAGAGTTAAATCTTTTAACAACACCTCTCCAGTGAGGTTTACATGTATTACTTGCAGGAGGACTCATTAAAGGATTACTTAAAAATTCTCTTGCCTTATTGAGATATTTTTGAGCAATCTCTATAGCACCTCTGTTTAAAGCTAAATCAATAAGCCCAACAATCTTCTCCCTCCTCCCCATCCATCCTACTTCCTCTCCTAAATAAGCTTCAGCCAAGTCTGCATATACTCCTCTCTTCCCTTCACAAGATTTTTTATATTCTTCATCAAACCTCTGCAATTCTTTTATAAAAATCTGTTTTTCCTCTCCGCTTAATTTTTCCAGCACTTCTTCTAATAATCCAACCATCTTATCATTTATTATATCATAGATATTTAAAAATTTATATCTTTTTCGAGATAGTTACCTATAATTCTTCCTTATCGGAGCAATAATCTTCTCCAGATATTCTATAACTGCGTTCTTTAAATCTATTGGATGCAGTTTTCCAGAAGAATAAGTTTTTTCTAATTCTTCATAAGTTCCAAATTTAATATTCCCCCCGAATTTCTCTGGCCTCTTAATTTCAACAAAATCAAATCTTGGGAAAATAATCAGTTTAACAATCTGCAAAATAGGATTATCTTTAACTTCTTTTTCGAGACAATAAGCTTTTCCTATTATCCTTTTTATTTCTTCATGCGAATCTGTAACAGAAATTCCCGAACCAATAACAGACTTAGACATTTTCTCTCCTGGTCCTTTCAATGAAGTTATTAAAGGAGTGTGTAAGGCAATAAAATTATAATCCAAAATCTTGGACATGTCTTTTCCCATCATATGAACTTTTCTCTGCTCCATTCCTCCAAGAGCAACATCTAATTTCAAATGTTTGATGTCTGTAATCTGCATTAGAGGATACCATAATTGAGAGATAGTAGCGTTCTGCACATCTCTCGCAATTTCCTGCATGCTCCTCAATCCTCTTTGTATTGTGGAATTTTGTGCAAGCTTCATAACATCTAATTGATATTCTTTGTTAAACTGAAAATCGCTTCCTAAAACTATTTCTGCATCAATTCCTATTGCCTTGATAGTTTTTTTCCAGTTTTCAACTTCTTTCTTGATACTCTCCTCTGAACCCTTCTTGTTTAATAAAGCATGAATGTCTGCTAATAAAATAACAACCTTAAAGCCTGCTTTTTCCAAATCCATTAACTTGGTTATTGTAACAAAATGCCCTATGTGCATTGGACCTGATGGCTCATAACCACAATAAACTCTGGGCTGTTTCTTTTTTTTCAGCAAATCTTTCAAAGCATCTAAACTGACTATCTCCTCTGTATTCCGTTTTATCAATTCCAGTCTCTCATCAATATCCATAAGAATTAAAAAAATTGCAAATTATTAAATGTTTTCTTTGTAAAAAATTAAAAAAAATTATTGTTTATATACAGGTTCCATTACTACAGATAGTTGAATTTCCGCACATCTGCCATAAGAAACTGTCTGTTTGGCTGTCGCATGAAGAACTGCACTGCCCTGCATTATAGCAAGTATAAGTAGTGTAATCTCTGTATACATTTCCATCTGTTCCACAAGAAGTATTTCCCACATATCCGTTAGTTCCGCAATCCGAATTTCTATAACAAGCAGGTATGCAAGAACTTTCTGTGTTATCTGTTAAAGAAGTACAATCTGGATCTCCTGTAACAACTCCTTTTTTATTAACTTTGTAATCGATTAATCCGTCTCCGTCATTGTCTATACAATCCCCACATTGATAACCATTTGAAACACACTTTCCTCTAAACAAGTTACTAAATGTCCCCTTACCAGTAATTCCTGCAACAGAAAAAGCCATTAAGACAACTAATGCTACTGCTAGCAAGACAGTCAAAAAGGTTTTTCCATCATATTTTTTCATCTCCTTTAAAACCTCCTTTCAAATATCTAATATTATTACTATTATTCTTATTATTATTAATAAACTTTTCGATTATATAAATTACATAAATTCTTTTATATTTATAGGCTATTCAGTATCAAATGCTAATTGAAGTTTTAATCTCAACTCTTGTTGGAGTTTTTGCAGGAACCTTCACAGGCCTCTTACCAGGAGTTCATATAAATCTTGTTGGAACAATTTTGGTTGGTTTGACTGCAACACTTTTTTCTTTAATAAATCCGATTTATCTTATTACTTTCATAGCTTCTATGGCAATAACTCACACCTTCATTGATTTTATTCCTTCAATATTTCTCGGTTGCCCAGATACAGACACGCAACTCTCTGTTCTTCCGGGACACGAATTGCTAAAAGAGGGGAAAGGATACGAAGCAGTAATGCTGACTGCAACAGGAGGCATCTTCGCGATTTTTATTTTAATCTTAATCTCTTTTCCTTCTGCATTTCTTTTTTCAAGGATATATGAATTAATTCGTTCTGTGATGTTCTATGCATTATCAATTACCTCTCTTCTGCTGATTTTTTCAGAGAAAAAGAAGTTTACTGCTCTCTTTGTATTTCTAATCTCAGGAATTTTAGGTTTGTGTGTTTTGAATTCAGAAATAAAAGAGCCCCTTCTCCCTCTTCTCACCGGATTGTTTGGAAGTTCTATGCTTGTTATAAGCATAAAAAATAAAATCCAAATTCCTCAACAAGAAATAACTTCTCCAAGATGCAAGATGTTAAAACCATTAATCGGAACAATTATAGCCTCTCCTTTATGCGGATTTCTTCCTGGTTTAGGAAGCGGACAGGCTGCAATTTTGGGAAACACTATTTCAAAAACAGATAGAAAAGGATTTTTAGTGCTCCTTGGAGCAACAAACACTTTTGTTATGAGTTTTTCTTTCATATCTCTTTATGCGATTCTTAAAACAAGAACAGGGGCTGCAGCAGCAATAAGAGAATTAATAGGAATTCCTTCATGGAAAATTTTAATTCTTATTTTGATTGCAGCTTTGGTTTCAGG